>JBQTKC010000240.1:0-11763 GCA_052386575.1 Beijerinckiaceae bacterium | reverse complement strand
CGCGATCCCACCGGCAGCCGCCGATATGCCGGTGAACCCAAGGACACCGGTGACAACGGATATCAGGAGAAAGACGAGGGCCAATCTCAGCGTGTGCGTTCTCCGGACAATTATGGGCCGTTGTGGTAAGGACCTATGCCGGATGGAATTCCAAACGCGCCAGAAGGTTCCGCGCGGCGATTTTCTTCGGGCGCCGAGCAAGACATCAATTCGGTACGAGAAAGATGTCCGTTGAAACACCTGTGGTCTCTTTTCAAATCAACGTCGCCCCAGTTCCCAGGGGCTGAATATGTCAAAAATGTTCGCCCGTTCGACATCCTAGCTTTCTACTTTTCCAGTGGACGGTCTTTCCACCAAAGCTTGCCATCGCTTCCAAGCCTTGTCTGGAACCGGAACTCCTTTTCGTTTCGGAACGGCCAGAAGGTGAGAATCCAAGGATAGTATTCAACCTTTATCGAAATGTCCGCTGCACCGAATTTTCCTTTGACGTTCAAAAATTCGTCAAGGTGGATTGTGTAGGTTTCATCGGGCGCAATTTTATGCACGAACCATGGCGTAAAGCTAAAATAGGTCCGCATTTTGCCGCATCTTTCGGCAAGATTTTTTGGTTCGCCGTAATAAATCTCGCAAATTCCAAGACTTGGCTGGACATCGCTAAGCGGAATGATGCTGCGATTGGTTATTGTGAAAGGAACTGGATATGGCTTTGACGGGTCAATTGCTCCCCCTGGGTCAATAGTCAGGTGAGGCAAGAAAGTCGCCCCTGCGGAGGCGAGACCAATCGCGGAAAAAACAGCACTAATGCCAGAAACCCATTTTCGACCTGTTGACCAGTGCCCGCTGGAGCGGCCTTGGCTTTTTAACGGACGTATTGATTTAGCTGTCGGCTTACGCTTTCGCGATTTGGACATTGTCAACCTGAGCTACCCTTACTTTTTATAAGTACGTAACTGGCGGGTTCCGACGCGAAATGCAACGCCCAGAAGTGTTCGGGCTCACCAGGGAAACGCATGATTATTCTTCCCGCGCCGCCGCCGTCTGCCGGATTTCGGAGATACGAAAGTGGCTCCCTTGGGAAGAAAATATATAAAGTTCAATGTGCTCAGGCGTTGTGCTTCGCGTCGAAGTTCAGGAATCGCCAGAAGGTTCCGCGCGACGTTTTCTGCTTCGGGTGCCGAGCAAGACATCATTTCGGCGCGAGAAAAATTTCCGCGGCGAGCCCGGCGAAAAGCAAAAGTCCCGCATCCCGGTTCGAACGAAACAGGCGTAACGCAAGAGCGCCATCGCTGGAGTTGACCCGCATCGCCTGCCAGGCAAGATGCGACGCGAAAAGCAAGAGGCCGCATTGCGACAGCCACCCCGCGCCGGCGGCAAGCAAGGCAGCTTCGATGCAGATGACCGCGAGCGCGTAGAGAGATCCAACCCCCAAACGAAGGCGCGCGCCAAATGCCCGCGCGGTCGAGCCAATGCCGGCGAGCGCATCGTCCTCGATGTCTTGGACCGCATAGATCGTGTCATAACCGATGGTCCACAACACCGCGCCGAGATAGAGCAATAGCGGCGCCGGCGCGAGCGAGCCCAGGGCCGCCGTCCACCCGACCAAAGCGCCCCATGCGAAAGCCATGCCCAAAACCGCTTGCGGCCAGGAGCTGATCCGCTTCATGAAAGGATAGAGGCCAACGACGCCAAGTGAGGCAATTCCTAAGAGGATCGTAAAGCCGTTGAAACTTAAAAGGACGGCAAGGCCGGCAAGACATTGCGCGGCAAGAAAGAAAGCCGCGGCCGTTACGCCGATCTGTCCCGAGGCGAGCGGGCGCCATTTCGTGCGCTCCACCTTCGCATCGATGCCGCGGTCGATAATATCGTTATACGTCGAGCCGGCGCCGCGCATGACGACGGCGCCAATGAATAACAAGACAAGGTCGCGGCCGTGCAACGGTCCGCCTTGATAGATGCTGGCGAGCGCGCTTCCCCACCAGCAGGGCAACAAAAGCAGCCACCAGCCGATCGGGCGATCGAGACGCGCGAGCTGAAGCAATGGATGCCAGGATTTTGGCGCGAGCTTGAAGACGAGCTGGCCGCTCATCGAATCAGGCAGAACGCGCGGCCCGCGGGCGGCATTGCTGGAGGCCGCGGCCAACAAAGCCGACGGCGGGGATTGATCGCGCGGGCCGGCAGCTTCTGGACCGCTGGGCTGCCTCGTCACAGCGGCCCGGCGGGCAGCTTCTGTTGTGGCACGTTGAGGGCGCCCTTGGCCTGTTGCTCTTGCGCTTTTTTCATCTGCGCCGCCACCGCGCAAGCCTGATTGGCGATCTTGCCCGTCTTGCCGGTGCTTGCCGAAATATTTTGGAAAGCTTCGTCGGGAACCGCGCACCAATCCTTGGTCTGTGTTAAATATGCAAGGAGCTCAGACTCGACGGCGGCCAGCGCACGCAGCTTTGGGCAAGAGGCGACAGGATCGAGCTGTGTCTTGCCGCCCTGGGACAGTTTATTGAGTTGTTCGATGATGCCCAGACGTTTTTTGGTCAGCGCGGCGATGTCCTCGTTGCAGTCGGTGGCGTAAGCAACGCCGCAGCCGAACGGGATCACGGCCGTGACGGCGAGCACGGCTTTACGCAGGGAGCCAATGCGCCTATGTGGCGTCATGATGCGAGCCTTTCAGTGACGTTTCGATGTGTTGCCCCAATTATTTGTCCGATGTTTTGCCACAGACATTCGTTAGTCTAGCCGCGTTTTGCGGCACAGGACCACGGCTCAAATCGCGGCCGGCGAAATCATGTGCATTCACCGCAAACACTGCCCCGCGCGGACGCCTAACCGGCTCTCGCGGGCCGCGGCACGCCTTTGACCTTATCGAGCGGCCACATGTCCCGCTATGATTTCGCCGCGCGGCGCCTCTATGTCAATCCCCCTTTGGCGCAAGCGGCGCAAATTGCTCTCGATCAGTTTCAAGCCAATTATGTCCGCAATGTGTTGCGCCTTTCCGAAGGTGCAAAAATTCTTGTTTTCAATGGCCGCGACGGCGAATGGGAAACGAGGGTTGCCGCGTCGAACCGAAAGCGTGTCACGCTCGCTGTCGACAGGTTGATACGGCCGCAGGAGACAGGCCTCGATCTGCATTACTTATTCGCGCCCCTAAAACTGGCACGACAGGATTACATGGTGGAAAAGGCGGTGGAAATGGGTGCCGGACTGTTGTGCCCGGTGCTGACCAGCCGGACCCAGACCAGCCGGATCAATCGCGAACGGATGCATGCCCATGCGATCGAGGCCGCCGAGCAATGCGGTATTTTGTCGATCCCCGAGATCGCTCCCGCGATAAGGCTCAACGCGCTACTCAGCGCTTGGGAAAAGGATCGCCTGCTCGTCTTTTGCGACGAGGACGCGCCACCCTGCGATCCGTTGGCGGCGCTGCGTTCCCGCCGCGATGCAAAAGGGCCCCCCGCGCTCGCCGTTTTGATCGGTCCGGAAGGCGGTTTCGACGGCCTGGAACGCGAGGCGCTGCTCGGGCTGCCTTTCGTCATACGCCTGCCGCTTGGCCCGCGCGTTTTGCGCGCCGACACGGCCGCCGTCGCGGCTCTCGCCTTGGTCCAGGCGACCCTTGGAGATTGGCGATGATAAATTTAACGCATCATTATATCGCCTCATTGTAAGCTCAGGAAAACTGCGCACGGTCCTCTCATGAATCGTTTAGGCTACAAATGAATTTGCGCGATATTTTCGTTGCGGCCGGCTGTTGCGCCGCCGCTGCTTGCCTTGGCGTTGGCAAACCAGCGCGGGCCGGCGAGCAACAATCCGTTAATGAGACCACTTCGCCCGCGACCGGGCGATGCGCCCCAAGCCACGCGCCGATGGAAGTAACCGCCGGTTGCGAGCGGATTGAAGGTCATGTTCGCGTCGAATTTGGCTCCCGCATGCCGAACCCGGCCGGCCACGGCCAGCCGGGAGCGTCGCCGATCGCCGTCCGCTTGGGCGAGGACGCCTCATCGCCCGGCCATCTACGTTTGCCCGATCGCGAATACGGGATGGATCCTTTCCACCGCTGAAATCTCAATATAGTGACCCCGATAGGGCTGGTCCTTAGAACGCGTTCTCGGCTCTATTAATGGATCATCAATTCTAAGGAGTCCGCGCGAATCGGGGACAACCTGGCGCGCAATTGTCCGGGCGATGTTATCCGGGAGCAATTTGAGAGGATACGGTTGGTTCTTGAAAAAGCACGCCCGCGGCGAAGCCGCGAACGTTTTCCTTGGATAACGTTTTCCGCGGTGACTTGGATGTGCTGAAAAGCGGATGCCAGTGGCGGATGCGGCCGAAAGACCTTCCGGCAAGGCGTGGCTGCGATGAGCATATTCGTAGATGGAGCGAACAACGCGGCGGCGGGCGCGGCATCATTTTTATAATTCCAAGCACCGCAACCGCTCCACAAACCTTCATTGTTCGATCCCATCGCAACGCATCACGCGCGCGGAGAACGCCTGTTTATCTTCTATGGCGCGCGGAACGTAGCGCACCGAGATCTGAATTGCGGATCGGGCGGAGACGGAGTTTGCCAGCCATTCCAAAATCAATCCTCATTGCGAACCAATTTCCGAAGTCGCGCGATAGCGGACGTGCGGTCCAGGCGCGCCTGCGAACAACGCGAACGGCGCCATGCAAAAAAACCGTTTCCCGCTCGATCCAGCCGCCAGTTTCGCGCTGTGCCGCTTGACCTGGACCAAGTATTGAATTTATAAAGGTGGAAGCTGAAAAACCGGAAATGATCTAGGATTAACCTAGATGGCAAGGCAAAACCTCGAACTTGCGAGTCATATTCGCGGCGAGTTCGCGGCGAGGAAAATACCCAGGCTGCTGCTAGATTCGTCTGGCCAAGCTAGCTGCTTGTAACGAGGATGCTTTCGGCGCAAGAGTACAAGGGAGGCACGCACGTGGATCCCGCAAGGCAGGCAAGAGGCAAACAGTCGGGGAGACCGTCTCAAAGGCTTGCGCGGAAGCGAAGCCCTCACCCTGAGCGGAAGGAAGCCCGAGGTTTCGGTGCGAGCGGGCCAGGAGCGCCGTTTTCACCGATAGCGGAGCGTCCTCCGCGAGCTGGTTCGGCGTAGCCATCAAGCTTATGCTGAACAGGGACGGTACGATCTAATAAGGTGGGCGATACGAATCAATGATTTATGGCACTCCTGGCAGGCGCGTCTGGCGCAATTGAGACCGTCTCGCGCGGCACGCCATTTCGGTCCGCGCGTATGCCGCTTTTTGTAAGCTGGTCGCGTGCCGCCATGATTTGAGGCGCGCCTAAATACAGAACCACGGGAGAAAACCTTTGGCCCAGGAGTCGTCGACAAAGATCGGAGCCAAACAAATCGAAATGTTTGGCGGTTTGCGAGTTCTCACTCAATCGCGTTCCCGCCGGGAAAGCGTTCCCCGTGCTCTCGGCCATTCGCTAACCGCCAATGGCATGACTGGCGACACCAATCTCGGCAATTTAGGTCAAGAGGGTACGCGCTTCGGACGCGAGGAGGGACCTGCCGGGGGAATTCAGTCCATCTTTCCTGTCAACATCGCCATCGCGGATAAGAACCCAATGGTTCTGCGTGCGTTGGAGGCGCTTCTCGCCATGGACAGGCGCTTCAATCTTTTACTGACGGCAAGCGATGGAGCACATTTTCTCAATTCATTGGAGCATCTCCCGGTGAGCCTGGGAGTCATCGGCTGGGAATTGCCGCCAATTCGGGCCACGGAAATTTTGGAGGTGCTTGCCAAGCGCCCCTCGCGGCCGAAGATCGTGGTTTATAGCAGCACCAGGGACATGGCGGCGCCTGCTGAAACTTTGCGGCTCGGAGGGGCGGGCTTCGTAAGCAAGCTCTCTCCCCCCGAACGCCTGCTTGAAGTCTTCGCGGCGGTCGCCGCCGGCGACATGGTGTTCCCATTCGTTGATATTCATAAGGTCAGGCCTGATCCCCTTACAAGCCTGACACACCGGGAACGCGATCTTCTTGCCGCATTGGAATCCGGTCGAAGCAATGCTCAATTGGCGCGGGCATTCGGTGTATCGATCAACACGGTAAAATTTCATTTGCGCAATTTGTTTGGCAAACTCGATGTTCGCAACCGGACGCAGGCAATCTGCCTCTACCTCGAAACGAGGCGCTGAACCGAGCCGCTTCGCTTGCTATCTGAGCAAGTGCTTTGCTGGAAGGACCGGACCGCCTCAGGCTCGCCTTTTCGCCGTCTGCTGAACAAAGGCGCGCAATACTGCGTTGATCCTTGTCTGATAACCCGGACCTTGCAGCTTGAACCAATCGACATTGTCGCTGTCGAGCCAGAGAGAAAGGAGCTTCTTTGGAGTAGGCATGACCGCTTCGGCGCTCTTGTGCCAATCCTCGGGCACGCCGCTATAAAATCGGGGTCGCTGGCAATATCGCGCTCTAGCGCTTCCGCCGTCTTCGCCCGGACACGAGCGAGATCAGTGCGGCTTTCGCCGCGAGCCCGCCGGTCTTCCAGGTCAGTTGCCCAAAGCCTCCTGATGTCTTTTCCTTTCTCCATTTCTTGCGCTCCGCATAGAGATTATTCGGATGATCGGATCGCGCTGCCAGTCGCCAACCAACGCTGTTCTCCGTCAACCGTCTTTCCTGGCGCGACTAGGTGCGGATTGCCATACAAGATATCCGCGTCGAGGAAGTCGATGCCATGCCTCTCGTTATTCTTGAGGCGCTTTGCTTCATCCCATTCAAAATCCATGCCCCGGTTCCTTGGCTTATGGCTTCCTCCTTTCAGTTGTTGTGTTGTGCTGCGAATCTACGTTATGTAGGTACAGCTCCCATGTAAGGCGTTAGAGGCTGAAATGCGAGGGCTTCGTATCATCCTGAACGTCGCGATTGCCGGTCTTCCAGCATCCTGGCGAACTCCACCGGCATCGGAACGGCGACAAGAGCCTCGCTCCCGGAAAATCAGCTCAGTTCCGCGGCGAGCCTCCGCATGAAACCAATGCATGCCTCGATCTGCGCGATCTCGATATATTCGTCCGGCTGATGCGCCTGGCCGATGGAGCCGGGGCCGCAGACGACCGCCGGCACGTTGGCCAATTGAAACTGGCCTGCTTCCGAGGCGAATGGCAGAGCGATCGTGCGGTCCGACCGCGCGAGCTTGAGAGCCAAGGTCTCGGCGATTGAACCGCTTTCCGGCTTGAGACCTGGAACCTCGACGTCTGTCTCGGTTTCGATAAAAGTGTCCTTGGCGCGGCGCGTGAGTTTTGGAGTCACGGCGCGGGCGGCGTACTCCTCAAGATACCGGAGCGCTAGATTGCGTTCGACGCCGGGGAGACCGCGAAACTCCCATCGGAAAGTGCAAAGCGTGGCCATGATATTCCGCGCGGTACCGCCCTCGATCGTCCCCACATGGATGGTGGAGGCTGGTGGATCGAAGCGGCCGCTTGGGTCGCCGCGCGCCGCGAGCTCCCCGCCAAAGCGATAGAGTTCGGTGACAAGATCGCACGCCGCCTCGACGGCGCTCGCGCCAAAACTTGGCGTCGAGGAATGCGCCGCATGGCCATACACGATCGTTGTGTAACCCGCCACGCTCTTGTGCGCATTCGCCACTTGCATCGAAGTAGGCTCGCCGACAAATACGGCGGCGGGTCGCGGCAGACCCGCGCCGAACCGCGCGATCACGTCAACCGGGCCGCGGCAGGTGGTTTCCTCATCATAGCTCAAGAGAATATGGACCGGCGTGGTCAGGCGAGCCCGCTGGAACTCCGGAATCATGGCAAGACAGATTGCGTCAAAAGCCTTCATGTCGCAGGCGCCGCGGCCATGGACGCGGTCCCCCGCGCGGCGCAGCTTAAATGGGTCGCTCGACCAGGCCTGGCCAGCCACGGGGACCACATCGGTGTGTCCCGACAAGATGATCCCGCCATCGCGGCTTGGCCCGACGGTCAGAAACAGCGCCGCCTTATCGCCAGCCCCATTGGGGATTTTCACATAGGCAACGCCGAGGGAGTTGAGATAGTCCTCGACAAAGGCGACGAGGCCGAGGTTGGATTTCGCGCTTTCCGTATCGAAACCGACCAAACGCTCAAGCATGTCGAGCGTTGCATCAAGCCTTTCGTTCGGGACAGGGCTCGCTTGCGGCATGACCGGCGGCTTTACCTATCCTAGACCGCTAGGCCGCGCGCGCAGCTGAAGCGGCGGGTCAGTTGAGAACGCGGCGCGCGTAGGGTGAATCGAGCGAGAAGACGGGAATTTCCGCCTCGAAAACATCGCCCTTCTCGTTCATCATCCGATAAGTCCCGGTCATGATGCCGGAAGGCGTCGTCATCGTGGTTCCCGACGTGTAGCGAAAGGTCTCGCCCGGTTTCAAAACCGGCTGTTCGCCGACGACGCCCGCACCTTTCACTTCCTCGAGCTTGCCATTGCCATCGGTGATCTTCCAATGGCGGGCGGTGAGCTGCACGGTCATTTGGCCGCGGTTGGCGATTTCAACGGTGTAGGCCCACCAAAACGAGGCCTCGTCGGCATCGGACCGCTCAGGCACGAATTCTGGAAGAACGGTGATCTGGATGTCGTGAGTGACGGTGGTGTACATGGGCGATGATCTGAAATGGCAAGAAGCCGAAGAAGCCAGACGCAACTACACTAGCACAAACTTATACGCGAGGAAAAGCGCCGGTCCGATGCCGGGCGCGGCCGGGCGATAAGCGCGTTCCAGGTAAAGCGCTCGTCTCTCCCAATCCCTGGTATTTTGGAATCCGGCGTGAGTGCGCAAGCCATTGTTTTCTTGGACCATCGTGAGGGCTTTTCGCATCCGCGCCAAAATGGTTGTCGGGCTTGGCGAAGTGTTGCCATCGTATCGCGCGGCGCTCGCTGAAGCAAAATCCGCCGCCGGCATGGCGCGATTGGCCGGCAAAAAAGCAGAGCTTCGAATGAGCCGCGGAAAATTGAGCCAAGAACGAGGACGGTGACCAGGCCCGCGGCTTTCCGCGAGACATGCTTTACATCTTTCCTGGAGCAAGTACCTTGCGCAAGAACGCTTCCGCGAATTTACTCACGGTCAAGCCCGCGCGGATTCGGCTTTGGATGCGAGGCATGTCTCTCGAAATCGCATATAAGGACGATCGCGACATGCCTGCGCAAGACGTGAGCGCGCGAAGAATCCTCTGCGTGTTTCCGCGCTACGCCCCTTCGTTCGGCACCTTTGAATACGCCTATCCGCTGATCGCTGGGGTACGCGCGTTCATGCCGCCGCAAGGTCTGCTGGTGATCGCGGCCGCGCTTCCCAAGACCTGGGAAGTCCGCTTTGTCGACGAAAACATGGGTCCCGCGAGTGACGATGACTTCGCTTGGGCCGATGCGGTCTTCGTCAGCGGAATGCACATCCAGCACCGCCGGATGGAGGACATATGTCAAAGGGCGCACGCCTTCGGCAAGGTGGCGGTGCTCGGCGGCCCTTCGGTGTCGGCATGTCCCGAGCTCTATCCAAGTTTCGACTATCTTCATGTTGGCGAACTCGGCGATGCGACCGGCGCGCTGATCGATATGCTGGGCCGCGACGTTTCGCGTCCGCGCGAACAGATCGTGCTGACCACCAAGTTCCGGCGCGACCTTTGCGAATTCCCGGCGCCAGCCTATGAACTCGCCGAGATCAGGCGCTATTTGCTTGGCAGCGTTCAGTTTTCGAGCGGCTGTCCCTACCGGTGCGAATTCTGCGATATTCCGGGCCTCTACGGCCGTGTTCCGCGGCTTAAAACGCCGGACCAGGTCATTTCAGAACTCGATAAGCTCTTGGCCTGCGGCGTCAATGGCTCGGTCTATTTCGTCGACGATAATTTTGTCGCCAACCGGCGCGCGGTGCGCGGTCTCCTGCCCCACCTGATCCAATGGCAAAAGCGCAACGGCTTTGCCATCAGCCTCTCGTGCGAGGCGACCCTCAACATTGCCCGTTCGCCGGAAATCCTCTCGCTCATGCGCGAGGCCGCGTTCGACCAGATTTTTTGCGGGATCGAGACGCCCGAACCAGAGGCTTTGAGAGCCATGGACAAGGCGCATAACATGATGGTGCCGATTCTCGATGCCGTGCGGACCATTAACCGGCACGGGATGGAGGTGGTTTCGGGAATCATTCTCGGCCTCGACACCGATACCAAGGAAACAGGGACGCGGGTTCTCGATTTTCTGGAACAATCCAAGATTCCGATGGCGACGATCAATTTGCTGCAGGCGCTGCCGCGCACGCCGCTTTGGGAGCGGCTAGACCAAGAAAACCGGCTGCTCGGCGAAGAGGTTCAAGATCGCGAGTCGAATGTGGACTTCAAGCTGCCTTACGATGACGTGCTCGCGATGTGGCGGACCTGCATGGCCAAGGCCTACCAGCCGGACGCCTTGTTCGCGCGCTATGAACATCAGATGCGCGAAACTTGGCCCAATCGTCTCAAGCGGCCGTACAGCCGTCAGCGTTTGTCGGCCCGCAACATCGCGATGAGTGCAACGATTCTAGCCCGGATTCTTTGGATCGTCGGGGTTCGCGGCGACTACCGGCGCGCATTCTGGAAATTCGCCCTGCCCCGGCTCGCCCGCGGCGAGATCGAGCAGGTCTTGCGCGCCGGCCTCACCGCGCATCATCTCATTATGTTCGCGCGCGACGCTTGCGCGGGGAGAAGCAATGCCTCGCATTACTCGGCGAAGGCGCGAACGCTCGAACTCGAAACCGCGCCGCCGGGGTGAGAGGAGGCAAGGCCGCCCCGCCATCATCAAGCTCCTGCCCGACCGCAATTTCCTGCGAATAGCGTCGAACGACGGCGAGCACTTCGAGCTAGGCGGGAAGACGCGTGATCCCCGGAGGATCGAACCAAAGACTTGTCCTAGGCCTTGTTTTTCGGGACCTACTCCTCTTCGCCTTCGCTCGCCGGCTAGCCCAACTGCCCGCTCTTCCCCAAAACCCAGCCGCGAACATACCCCACCGTCCGCGTTTTCGAGTCACGCTTAAGTTTTCCTTAAAACTTTTGCTAAATATTTTCTAAACATTTACGCGAACGATTGGAAACCACGTGTATCTCTCTCGCGGAAAGGCCGCCAAGGAGGCGGGCGTCGTCAAACCGGGCATTCCGAAAGGCTTTTCTTCGGGTAAGTTGCCGTATCGGGAGAAGATTCCGGACGGCGGCAAAGTCGATCCGGCCGAGCTTTTCCGCGCCGCTCCGAAAGCCGCGAAAATCGACGCGGAAGAACTCTCGTTGATTGAACCGCAATTCGGTCAGGCCGGCGCGGAAATCCCGCCCTATGCGGCCAAATTCGAGAGCCAGCTCGCCGGACTTGTCGCGGTTTTGGGAGGCTTGTCCCAGATCTTTGAGAGCTTGACCCACGCGGGCGATCCGGATTGCTGCTCCTTGTCGCGGTCTGGGCGGCCGGACCCGCACCGCCGCCGGCCTTTGCCCTGACGCCACGCCTAGCACCAAAAGCCTCAACCTTGGCCCGCCATGCGCGTGATACCAGACTGCTTTTGTTGCATCGGCCCAACGGAATTGCTCTGTTAGGCCGCCCGGAATGCGCAAGGCCGGGCCGAAGACAGCGGCATTTTGGCGCATTTTTCTCCAACCGGTGCCCGCCTTGCTTGAAAATGCTCTCGTGGTGATCTTGAGCCAGCGTGCAATTGTGGAGTAATAGGTCTCTTGCAACCATAAAACCGCGTTCGCAGAGGGGCAGGGACGCCCGGCGGCTCGTTGGGCGCATCGGCGTGCTAATCGCAAAGGTTCGCAACGGATCAAGGCGGGTTTTATGA
>JBQTKC010000239.1:0-9108 GCA_052386575.1 Beijerinckiaceae bacterium | reverse complement strand
AACTGGCAAGCGGCCTCGCCGGAAATGGCGTCCAACATTGGGGCGACCATCGCCGAGCGCGGGCCGATCCAGGTGCGGGCGAGCGAGGCGGCAAGCCTGCTCGAAGATCTCCGCGTGCGGCTCGCGGCAAAACCCGAGGCAACGCTGCAATTTCATTGGCGGCTAACCCAGCCGGATCAGCCAAAATAGCGCCAATTCTTCGTCATGGCGTGCTCACTTTCATGCCCGGCCGGAAGCTGGGCATGAAACCACGAAAGTCATTTGGTTGGATGGCCACGGCAGGGTAGGTCTTGCGATACTTCTCCGCCCCCGTCGTTCCGATCCGGCGCCGCCGCGATGGCGTGAGCAAAACCAGCAGCAGCACCCGCGTAGTGGCCCAAGCTGGCCGCCGTTAGCGGTGCGCAAAAAGCGTGCAGTTCGTGCAACATTTTGGCAGTTTGTTGCACCGCTATCCGGCCGCCTTCGCGACGCCTCGCGGCCGTTGAGCGGGGCGAGGGGCGCCGCCGCTAGGCGGGCTTGGCACGGCGTTTGCTTCTAAATTTCAAGGATCGGCTCCCTCTGGTCCATTCCGGGTCCAAGGAAGGGCCTGGGCTCCCCAGCAACGCCGCTGACTGACCATCACAGCCGTGGGGGTCCGCCAGCGGCTTTTTTTTTGAAATGGAGCTTGCGCATGGATGACAAAACCTCGCCCGCCGCACCCGGACTGACGCGCCGGTCGCTGCTCGGTTCGACCGCCAGCCTCGCCGGTGCCGCCGCGCTGACTGCCGCCGCGCAGAGCGCCTTTCCGGCCGGCGTGTTCGCCGAGACGGCGGGGCCGGAAGTGCCGAAGGTGGTGCTCGGCTTTATCGCGCTGACCGACGCCGCCCCGCTAATCGTCGCCAAGGAAAAAGGTCTGTTCGACAATGCCGGTCTCACCGACGTGACGGTTGCCAAGCAAGCGTCGTGGGGAGCCACGCGGGACAACCTGGTTCTCGGCTCGGAGTCAAACGGCATCGACGGCGCGCATGTTCTCTCGCCCATGCCCTATCAGATCTCGACAGGCAAGATGACACAAAACAACGTGCCGGTGCCGATGTATATCATTGCGCGGCTCAATTATGATTGCCAAGGGATATCGGTTTCGAACGAATATGGGGATTCCAAAGTCGGCCTCGATTCCGCGCCGCTTAAGGAGATCTTCGCCAAGAGGAAAGCCGACGGTAAGGAGGTGAAGATCGCCATGACATTTCCCGGCGGCACCCATGATCTGTGGGTCCGCTATTGGCTCGCCGCCGGTGGCATCGATCCGGACAAAGACGTTTCCACCATCGTTGTGCCACCCCCCCAGATGGTCGCAAATATGAAGGTCGGCAATATGGACGCCTTCTGCGTTGGCGAGCCCTGGAACGAGCAGCTTGTCAACCAGGGGATCGGATTTACGGCCTGCACGACTGGCGAGATTTGGAAGCGGCATCCAGAAAAGTCACTCGGAATGCGGGCCGTATGGGTGGATAAGTATCCAAAAGCCGCGAAGGCGCTGCTGATCGCCGTGATGGAGGCGCAGCAGTGGTGCGACAAATTAGAAAACAAGGAGGAAATGGCAGCGATTCTCTCCAAGCGGCAATGGTTCAATGTCCCCCCGGCAGATGTGCTCGGACGTTTGAGGGGGGACATCAACTACGGCAATGGCCGGATCGCCAAGGGCACGGACCTCGCCATGAAATTCTGGACCGGCGGGGTGTCCTATCCGTTCAAGAGCCATGATACGTGGTTCGTGACCGAGAATATCCGCTGGGGCAAGTTCGATCGCACGGCCGACATCGCGGCGCTGGTCGGTAGGGTGAACCGCGAAGATCTATGGCGCGATGCCGCAAAGGCGTTCGGCGCCGGGGCGGCCGATGTGCCGAAATCGTCGTCTCGCGGCAAGGAGACTTTCTTCGACGGCAAGGTCTTCGATCCGGCAAACCCTTCCGCCTATTTGAAAAGTCTCGCGATCAAGCGCGTCGCATGATTCGCCACTTGCCCGACGCTCGCAAATTCACAGAGGATGCCATGTCCCTTTCTGGCTTGCAGCTCAATGCAACCGCTGTGCCGGCGAAAACCGATCCAAAGCGCACGTTTCCCCTCCTGACGAGCGCCGTATTCCGCGTGAGGTCGCTTTTGCGGGACATGCCGCGCAATGTCATGCCGCCGCTGGTTACGGCCGTCCTGATCCTAGCGGCCTGGCAGATCCTTTGCTCACGGCCGGGAGCAACGCTGCCGCCGCCCTCGACCGTTTGGTCTGAGGCCGGCGATCTTCTCAGGGATCCGTTCTTCAATAATGGGCCTCAGGACATTGGGCTTGGCTGGCGGGTTCTGGTCTCGGTTCAGCGTGTGATGGCCGGTTTCGGATTTGCCGCGCTTGTTGGCATTTCCCTCGGCACGCTCATTGGTCAATCGGTCTGGGCAACGCGCGGACTTGACCCAATCTTTCAGGTCCTCCGCACTATCCCGCCACTCGCCTGGTTGCCGCTCTCGCTCGCCGCGTTCCGCGACAGCAATCCCTCCGCCATCTTCGTGATTTTCATCACAAGCATTTGGCCGATTATCATCAACACGGCCGTCGGCATTCGGAATATCCCGCAGGATTACCGCAACGTTGCAAAAGTGCTTCGTCTCAACCCCTTCGAGTTCTTCACCAAGATCATGGTCCCGTCCGCTGCGCCCTATATCTTCACCGGGCTGCGGATCGGGATCGGGCTATCTTGGCTCGCGATCGTTGCGGCCGAAATGCTGACTGGCGGAGTAGGAATCGGGTTTTTCATCTGGGATGCTTGGAATTCCTCGCGGCTCCCCGACATCATCGTCGCGCTCGTCTATATTGGGCTTACCGGCTTCGTCCTCGATCGCCTCGTCAGTGTCATCGGCGGATTCGTCACCCGCGGTACGGCCGCAATTTAAGAAAAAGCTCGATGGCACATTCTTATCTCAAGATCGATCATGTCACAAAATGCTTTTCGCGTAATGGATCGACTTCGGTCGTGTTGAGGGATGTCGATCTCCCGATCGCGCGCGGACAGTTCGTGTCCATTATTGGTCATTCCGGCTGCGGCAAGTCGACCCTCCTCAATCTTGTCGCTGGCCTTACCGGCATCACCGAAGGCGCGATTTTACTCGAAGAGCGAGAGGTAAACAGCCCCGGCCCCGACCGCGCTATCGTCTTTCAGAACCACAGCCTGCTGCCTTGGCTCACAGTCTACGGAAATGTGCGGCTCGCCGTCGATAAGGTTTTCCGGAGGAAAAAATCGCGAGCGGAACGGCATAAATGGACCATGCACAATCTTGAACTCGTGCAGATGACGCACGCCAAGAACAGATTGCCATCCGAGATTTCCGGCGGCATGAAGCAGCGTGTCGGCATTGCCCGCGCCCTCGCCATGGAGCCCAAAGTGCTCCTGCTCGACGAGCCGTTCGGAGCTCTTGATGCGCTGACTCGCGCCCATTTGCAAGACAGTGTCATGCGCATCCACTCCATCCTCAATAACACAGTGATCATGATCACCCATGATGTTGACGAGGCAGTGCTGCTCTCCGATCGCATCGTCATGATGACGAATGGCCCGGAGGCAAGGATTGGCGAGACCTGCGAAGTCCCGCTCGCGCGGCCGCGACAGCGGCTCGAACTTGCAACCGACGAAACCTATATCCACACGCGGGAGAGGGTGTTGAAGTTCCTTTATCAGCGGCGCGCCCGAAGCCTCGCCGAAGCCCGTGTGTGAGGCAGGGATGAGCGGCGGACGGCCCGGGTGGGGGACCACATGAGCGAACCTCTCGTCGTTGTCGGCAATGGCATGGCGGCGACCCGCTTCGTCGACGAACTGACGCAGCGTGCGCTCGGCCGCTACAGCGTCATCGTCATCGGAGCCGAGCCGCGGCTTTCCTACAACCGCGTCCTTTTGTCGTCGCTGCTCGCGGGCGATGTCGGCGAGTCCGCGATCGAATTGAAGCCGCGCGGATGGTGGAACCGGCACGGCGTGACGACGCTCGATGGACAGGCGGTCGCATCGATCGATCGGCGGGGCCGGGTGGTGACGCTCGCGAACGGCCAGCACTTCACCTTTTCCAAGCTAGTGCTCGCTACCGGCTCGCAACCGGTGAGGCTGCCGAAGCCCGGCATGGGTCTGCAAAACGTCCTCACCTTCCGCGATCTCGCCGATGTTGGCGCGATGCGCGCATTGATGCGGCCGGGCGCCCGCGCGACGGTGATCGGCGGCGGTCTGCTCGGAATAGAGGCGGCTCATGGCCTTGCCAAGGCAGGCGTGCAAGTCACGCTTATCCATTTGATGGACCGCTTGATGGAGCGCCAGCTCGATGCTCGGGCGGCCGCGCTTCTCAAATGGGCGATCGAGGCCGAGGGCATCGAGGTGCTGCTCGGCGCCGATACAAAACGAGTCTTGGGCGAAGATCGGGCGACCGGTCTTGAACTCTCCGACGGGCGCGTCCTTCCCGCCGATTTCGTTGTCTGCGCGGTCGGCATTAGGCCGAATGCGGAACTCGCCCGTGAAGCGGGGCTTGCGGTCAATGGCGGGATCATGGTCGATGACAGGCTCACCACCAGCGACCCGAATATCTTCGCCCTTGGCGAATGCGCCGAGCATCGCGGCTGCGTCTACGGCCTCGTTGAACCGGCCAACGAACAGGCCAGGATTTTGGCGCGCCGCCTCGCCGGCGACCGGACCGTGGCTTATTTGGGTTCGACGCTCGCGGCGAATCTGAAGGTCTCCGGCGTGCACGTCTTTTCGGCGGGCGAGTTCATCGAGGGTCCGGGGAGCGATGTCATCACGCTCGAGGATCAAGGCGCGTTAAACTATAAAAAACTCGTGATGCGCGACGGGAGACTGACCGGCGCCGTGCTGTTTGGGGATACGGCGGACGGCCTGTGGTATCTTGATCTGATTCGCTCCGGCACCGACGTGTCGCATTGGCGCGACGTCCTCGCCTTTGGGCCCTCGCTCGCTCTCCCGCAAGCCGCGTGAGGCGTTCCGATGTCTGGCGGCTTCACTCCCGAGCAAAAGCGCTATCTCGAAGGTTTTGTTTCCGGCGTCCACGCGCGGGGAGGCGATGGGTTTTTGGGAACCGGCAACCCGCCGCAGGCCGCTTCGGAGCCAACGCCCAAGGGCGCTCATTTCTATGTCTGCGGCGACGCCAAGCACATGGCGCCAGATGTCGACGCGGCGCTCATTCACATCCGCGCCGACCACGGCAAGATGAACGCGGCCTCCGCCAAGGCGTTCGTGAAGGACCTCCGGGCGCAACACCGGTATCAGACGGACGTCTACTGATGAATGTCTACGCACAGGCGCCCGACGTTCATACGACATGCCCTTATTGCGGCGTCGGCTGCGGCGTCGTGGCAACGCCCGGCGGCGCCGGCGGGGCGGCCATCGCCGGCGACAAAACCCACCCGGCGAATTTCGGCCGCCTATGTTCCAAGGGCACCGCGCTCGGCGAGACGTTGGGGCTCGAAACGCGGCTCCTCTACCCGATGGTGGACGGCGCGCGCGCGACATGGGACGCCGCCCTCGACCGCATTGCCGGAGGATTGCGGCAGACGATCGAAAGGCATGGTCCGGACGCCGTCGCGTTCTATCTTTCGGGCCAATTGCTCACCGAGGATTATTACGTCGCCAACAAGCTGATGAAAGGTTTTCTCGGCGCCGCCAATGTCGACACAAATTCGCGCCTCTGCATGGCCTCCTCGGTTGCCGGGCACAAGCGGGCCTTCGGATCGGATACGGTGCCAGGCTGCTACGAAGACCTCGACGAGGCGGACCTCCTGGTACTCGTTGGATCGAATGCGGCCTGGTGCCATCCGGTGCTCTATCAACGGATGGTGCGCGCGCGGGAGCAACGCGGCGCGCGCATCGCTACCATCGATGTCCGCGGCACGGCGACGACCGAAAACGCCGACCTCGCGCTAACGATTAAGCCCGGCACGGACGGTGTTTTGTTCTGCGGCCTTCTGATTCACTTGGCCGGCGGCGGGTTTATCGACCATGCCTTTGCCGAAGCGCGCACCGAGGGCTTCGAAGCCGCGCTTGCCGCGGCGCGTAAAATCGCGCCAGACCTTGCCGCCGTTGCCAAAAAATGCGGCGCCGCTTTTGAGGACATCGCGACCTTTTTCGATCGTTGGGCGGAAACAAAACGGGTCGTGACTTTTTATAGCCAGGGGGTCAACCAATCCTGGCAGGGTACCGACAAGGTCAACGCCATCATCAACTGCCATCTTGCTACTGGCCGCATCGGCATTCCGGGCGCCGGGCCGTTCTCGCTGACCGGGCAGCCGAATGCGATGGGCGGGCGGGAAGTCGGCGGCCTCGCCAATCAGCTTGCCGCGCATATGGGGTTCTCGGAGGCCGAGATCGAGCGCGTGGGCCGCTTTTGGGGGGCGCCGCGAATGGCCCAGCGCGAGGGTCTCAAGGCGGTCGCGATGTTCGAGGCCATCGCGCGGGGCGGCATCAAGGCGTTGTGGATCATGGCCACCAATCCGGCCGTGAGTCTGCCGCGCGCCGATGCGATACGCACCGCCCTCGGCAAACTCGATCTCCTCGTCATTTCGGACAATGTCCGCTCGACCGATACGATCGGCGCCGGACCGCACGTGCTTTTGCCCGCCTTGGCTTGGGGGGAAAAAGACGGGACGGTGACAAATTCGGAGCGGCGGATCTCGCGCCAGCGTGCCTTCGTGCCGCCCGCGGGCGAGGCTAAGCCTGATTGGTGGGCCGTGTCGGAGGTCGCCAAGCGGATGGGCTTTGGCACCGCGTTCGATTACGCGGGTCCGGCCGCGATTTTCCGCGAGCATGCCGCGCTTTCCGCGTTCGAGAACAATGGAACCCGCGACTTCGATCTCGGTGGCCTTGCCTTGCTAAGCGACGCCGATTATGACGCGCTCGCGCCGCTCCAATGGCCGGCCCCCATCGGCGGCGCAGGCGGGAAAAAGCGAATGTTTACGGACGGGCGCTTCTTTTCGCCCTCCCTGCGGGCCAACTTCATCGCCATCAAGGAGCCTGGCCTGGCGGCAGCGCCGGATGTCGGCTTTCCTTTCCTCTTGAACACCGGGCGGGTGCGCGATCAATGGCATACGATGACCCGCACCGGTCTCTCGCCGAGGCTCGCTAGTCATGTACCGGATCCCTTCGTCGAAGTAAGCCCGGACGATGCGGCGAAGCTCGCCCTCGCCGAGGATGGATTCGCCCGGGTAGCCACGGCGCACGGAAGCGCCGTGCTGCGTGTCAACATCTCCGCCGCGCAGGTCCCAGGCCGGATCTTCGTTCCGATCCACTGGAACGACGAGACCGCGGGGTGCGCACGCGTGGGCGCGCTTATCCACCCCTTCACCGATCCCTACTCGGGGCAGCCGGACTCGAAGGCCGTTCCGGCGGCACTGGCTCCGGTTAGATTCGCCGCGGATGGCTTTGTTCTCGCACGCGCCCGCGTGCCGCTGCCGGGCGACACCGCCTTTGCATGGACCGCCATCGAAGGCGGCTTTGCGGCACGCTTTGCGACCAACGAGCCTTTCGCGGCTCTGCTCGAGACCTTTGCCGCCATATCACGCGCGGCCGAGCAGGCGAGCTACAACGATCCCGCGAGAGGCATCTTTCGCACGGCGCTGATCGTGCACGAAAGACTCGACGCGGTTCTGTTTTTTGGGCGGGACGGAGAAGTGCCGCCGTGGAGCGGTCTTGCCGAGGCATGGCGGCTAGGGCGGCTCGACGCCGCCGCGCGCCGCTTTCTCCTGGCGGGCAGAAGCGCGTCCGCCGGCTTCGACGCAAGCCCCACGATCTGCGCGTGTTTTGGGGTGAAATCGCAGGCCATCCTGGCCGCGATCAATGATGGCGCATGTTCGCCGCAGGCGGTGGGCGCGCGGCTCAAGGCCGGCACGAATTGCGGATCGTGCCTGCCCGAGCTAAGCCGAATGATCGCGGCAGCCGGGCGGGCGCAAGTCAAGGCTGACGCGCACCTGCCGGTTTAGACTCAGCCGTTCGGTTCATTTGGAAGTCCGCCTCGCGCGGAATTTCGAGCGCCCGGCGGACGCCGCGCCGAGCCAGGAGTCCGGATTTTGGCTTGCGGGCAGCCTTCTGGCGTGGCAACGAACGTCTAGCGGCCTCTGCGACCGGAACCGGCAGCCAATGACAACCGTGGATTTCGCCGCTTTTGTCGAGACCCTTGCCGATGTCGCGGCCGATACGATTCTGCCGTTCTTTCGTACCGCTCTGCGCGCCGAAGACAAAAACGCCGGAGGCATGTTCGATCCCGTGACGGAGGCGGACCGTGCCGCGGAAGCGGCGATGCGGCGTCTCATCCAGGCGACGTTCCCGCATCACGGCATCATCGGCGAAGAATTCGGTCCGGTTCAAAGCGAAGCGGACTATGTTTGGGTGCTCGATCCGATCGACGGCACCAAAAGCTTTATCGCCGGCATGCCGGTGTGGGGGAGTCTCATCGGGCTTCTGCACAAAGGGTGCCCAGCCTATGGCATCATGGTGCAACCCTTTACCCAAGAGCGGTTTACCGGCGATGGGAGGGGCGCTTTATGGCGCGGACCTGGCTGCGATCATCGAATGACGGAACGCAAGCTCGCCACCAGGCGCTGCGAGACGCTCGCGCAGGCCACGCTGATGACGACATCGCCGTTATTGTACGAAGCTGCAAAGCTCAAGGGATTCCGCCGGATCGAGGACAGGGCGCACCTGTCGCGCTATGGCGGCGATTGCTATGCTTTCGCCATGCTTGCGGCGGGCCATGTGGACTGCGTGATCGAACCGGATCTCAAAGCCCACGATATTGTTGCCCTGGTGCCGATCATCGAAGGCGCCGGCGGAATTGTGACGTGCTGGGACGGCAGCAGTCCGGCAAAAGGCGGCGACGTCGTCGCCTCTTGCAACGCCCGCATTCACGATGAGGCCTTAAGCCTGTTGCGGGGTTAAAGCGTCCGCGTCCCAACATCTGCGCCGGCGATGCGCTCGATTCCCTATCTCTCATACCATTTCCGGTTAATTAATTCGGATCGATCCGCTTTGGCCACCAATGGAATCCGGTCCGGCTCTGGATTTGCTCGGGCTCGTCGGCGAGGGCGACGCATCGTTGAGC
>JBQTKC010000238.1:0-8734 GCA_052386575.1 Beijerinckiaceae bacterium | reverse complement strand
CGTCGCGAGATAACCAAGCCGCCCGCGCACCGTGCCGAGATAGTTCAGCGTCGTCGTGCGCAGATCGTAATTGAAGAACTCATTGCGGCCCACCTTGACGACGTTCGTCTGCCATTTGGTGTCGGTGTTGCGAGCAACGCCGTGAAGATCGGCCTCGACGCCGGCGATGACATTATTGTCGAAGCGCCAGTTCGCGCCCAGATGCAGGCCGCCAATAAAGCCGGCGAGCGTGTTGCTTTGGTCTTGAATGACGGACGCCGCCGCGACTGGCGCGCTCGCTGGCGCGGCGCTGATTGGCGCCGTGACTTGAGATGATTGCGGGCTCGACCAGGCGCCGCCGCCATCGAGGCCGACATAAACGTCGCGCCAGCTTGGAGGCGGCGCTTTCGCGTGTGTTTCCGGCGAAACGAGCGCGGTAAAGTCGCGCGCCGGGTCGCCGGCAATCGGCTTGCCGTCGCCAAAGCCGTTGGCCGAGACTTCGAGATAGAAGAAGTCGGTCGGTCGCGCGGTGAGGCCGTTCGTTGTGCCCGTTTGTCCCGGGAAGGATTGTGGAACGAAAGGCTGTAACGCGACGGGCGGCGCAAAGCTCTGCGGGAAGTCGCCGGGCCAAAAGCGGGCGTAGCTTGCCGTCAGATTGATGAATTGCGAGAGCTTGTAGCGCGCGCGGAAGTCGATTTCCGTTCCAATAAAATCGCCGCGGTTGCCGAGTGGCGCGACGAGATTGGCGCGGTCCCACGCTCCGGCCGGGCTCGCCAGCCAATAGGCGCTAAAGGTCGAGTCGATCCTGAGGTCCTTGAGCGGGGTGAACTCCGCGCGGACTTTGCCCGCACGGATGTTGTTCCACGCAATATAGTCGTTGCGCGAGAATGGCTGATTGAAGCCGTAGAAAATATCGAAGTTCTGGTTGACGCTGTCGAAGGGGCTTGCATTGCCGGTACCATAGATGTAATCGGCGCTAAAGCGCGGCTTCCAAGCATAGTTCGAGAAGGTGTAGCCTAACTCGACTGCGTAGGCGATCGCGTCGTGTTGCAAGTTGCGCTGTATTTGTTGCTTGTCTTGCGTTTGGAGCTCGCCCACTTCGCCAAACTGCTTGTTGATGTCGGCGTCATAATCGAAATCGCCAAGCACGCCGTAGGCCCGCAGACCGGGCGCATTGATGAAGCGATAACCTTTGAGCGCACTTGACGAACTGAGCGGGTCGGCGATTTGATGGCGGCCGAGATAATAGGGCTGGATCGTCGCATATTCCGACCAGCCGCGGATGCTGAAGACGGATCCGTAAATCCAGTTCTGCCAATCGGGACGATCGAAGTTATAGGGATAGCGGTTGATCGGGCGGAACAAGAAGCTGTCAACGTCCCAGTCATTGTCCTTCGAGCCGGCCTTGATGCGGAACCCGTCGAAATTATTCGTGGTGTTGCGGAATTCGTTTTCCGCAATCAGGCGCCGGTCGAGGAGTTCGAGATGCTGGCGGCCGGCGCGAAAGGTGAGCGGGCGGTCATTGCCGCGAGGGTCCTTGCCGAGCGCGTCCTTGAAATAGAGTTCGCCATAACCGGAGATGAAAGTGGTCACGTTTACCTCTTGGCCCTGCAGCTGATAGATGCTGTTGATGGCGCGCGAGTCCTGAAACTCCAACACGAAGCGGAAGGGATCGAGAATGTTCTGCACGCCAAGATAGGCGCGCGTGCGCACCAGCCAGGGCGAATTCGGGAGAAACCGGCGCTGCGAGGTCGGCGGGTCGGTCGTCGTGTCGAGGAAGGGACGATAGTCGTTCTTGCGATATTCGAAGCGGACGCGGGAATCGAGGCCGACATTGAGCCAGTCGATCCCCTCAAACTCCTTATAGGTCTTGCCGAGATTACGAACGTAAGGCGGAATGTCGGGCTGCGGCTCCAGCCGATAGCCGCGCGTCGGAACGTAGTAGCTTTTCTTTTTTTCGGGCTTTGCGGAGTCCGCGCCCGCGGTTGATTGCCCCGCCTTTTCGGTCTTGGCGCCGTTGCCGTTCGGCGATCCATTGTGGGTATCAGCCGACGCCATGCCAGGCGCTCCCAGCAACAAAGCCGCAGTTGCCGGCCCCGTCCACACCTTCAATGCTAAGGATTTCATCAGACCCTCTTCTAGTTACGCATATATTTTATATACTTGAATTTTTTTTGTTCGCCGGCCAGCGCTTCACCCGTGCAGTCGCCGGTCACCACAAGATGCAAAATGTGGCGATATAGACGGTCATGTCAATAGACTAAATAGACACGATAAAACAACACGAACATGTGTGGCTATTGTGCAACGCGGGCGTGGACTGCCAGGAGGCGGGGCCAACCGCAGCTCATCCGGCCCATACACCGCGACAATTGCGTTGCAGTGTTTCGAAAGTTCACCAACGGTTTTCGCACCGAATAGGGTAACTGCCTCCACGCCAGCATCCGCTCCGTTGCCAAAACCGGCCGCCGCCGCGCCACCGGCGCCCGCAATGCCATCCGCCTCACCCTCGCCAGAAGGCCGCTGCCGGCCGCGGCGTGATTTTGCCGCGGTGAGCAATTACACTGCGAGGATCAGGCGAACGCCGGCGGCTGCAATCATATCCTGGTGCTCCAGCTCTAACCCCGCGTCGGAAACGATCGCGTCGATGGCGGACAAGCCGCACAGCAATTGACCGCCGATCTGCTTGAACTTGCTCGAATCGGCCAACAACACGACCTCATCGGCGCGTTCGAGCAACCGCCGCCCGGCCTGGACCAGCAAAGCATCGGCCAGCAGGGGACCGCGTGGTCCAACGCCGGCCGCGCCCAAGAACAGCTTTGAGGCGTAAAAGCTCGCCATGCCATCGTCATCGTAAGGCGATAGAATGATATTCTGTTCATGGAATACCGCGCCGGCGGGAACCGATATGCGCGTCCTCGTCTGGTGTTGGAGCGCGCTTACGACGTTCAGCGAACAGGTAAGCACGTGGAGCCCGAGCGCCTCGATGTGCGGGCACATCTCCAACGTTGTCGACCCGCCATCGATAATGACTGCCTCGCCCGGCCGGCAAAGCGCCGCCGCCGCCCGGCCAATCGCTTTTTTTTGGGGATGGTTGCGGCCCGCGTTTACGTGAAAGGGAAAGCCGCTCAGGCTAACCCGCTCGGACTCCACGAGCCGCGCGCCGCCGCGCACGCGCTTGAGCTTGCCTTGCTCCTCGAGCCGCTCGAGATCGCGGCGCAGCGTTGCCGCGCTCGCGGCGAGAAGATGATCGAGATCGCGGAAGGATAGAAAGCCCGTCATCCGCAATCTCTTCAATATCACGCTCTCGCGCTCGGCGGCGTGCATGAGCATCGACCCCACGGTTCATTTCGCCCGCTCTCCGCATTCCGAAAAGGCAAGAGCGCGCGCTCGAAAAGCCAGATCAGACGATCCCGGCGTCAAAGCTCACGGCCTTGCGTTCCTGCGCCTTGCGCTCCCGCCAGCCGGCGGCGCGATACGCGGCGAGCGCATTGATTGCCCCGCCAGCTTCAAAACGCGCCATCGCAACGATCGGTGTCACGTCGGTGCGGTAGGCCTGCCTGAGCGCTTGAAAAGCCATCATCGCGTCGTTGCCGATCTGTGCTTCGTGCAACGCCGCGCGATCGACGATCAGGGCCTTGGCATAGGCCGAAGCGATCGCGTCGGCCGAGGCGATCAGGCTTTCGATCGGATCGGTCACATTGTGGGATTGGTCGATCATATAGGCCGGATCGAAGCCGGCCCGCGGATTGAGCCTCGCCTCGGCCAATTCGTTGAAGACGAGGAACAGCTGGTGCGGATTGATCGACCCCGTGTCGAGATCGTCGTCGCCATACTTGCTGTCGTTGAAGTGGAAGCCGCCGAGCTTGCCGAAGCGATGCAGCCGCGCCACGATCTGCTCGACATTGGTGTTGGGCGCATGATGACCGAGGTCGATAAGGCACTTCGCCTTGCCCCCGAGTTCCTTTGCTGCCAGGATCGACGTGCCCCAATCGGAGATGACGCTCGAATAAAATGCCGGCTCATAGAACTTGTGTTCGATCAGCATCAGCCAATCATCCGGCAATGCCGCGTAGATCCGCGCTGCCGACTCCAAATAGCGATCGAGCGAGCCGGAAAGATCCTGCTGTCCTGGAAAGTTGGTGCCGTCGCCAATCCAGACCGTTAGCGCCTTGGAGCCAAGCCACTTTCCGATTTCAATGCACTCAATGTTGTGCTCGACGGCCTGGCGCCTGGCGCCCGGATCAGCCGAAGAGAGGCTGCCATTGCGGTAGCTGACTTTCTGATCGGGCTGGTCCTGAAACGTATTCGAATTGACCGCATCAAAACCTAAACCAAACGCCGCCGCTTCCTCGCGCAGCGCCTTATAATCCTTCACCTTATCCCATGGAAAATGAGGCGAAACCCGCGGCGTTATCCGCACGAGCTGCTGCACGACAGCGCAATCTTCGAGCTTCTCGCCTATGTTGGTTGGTTCGCCAGGGATCGGGAATTTGCCGAAGCGCGTGCCGCCGCGTCCCACGCCCCAGCTCGGAATCGCGACGGAGAAACCGGCGAGCTCGGCCTTGACGGAATCGATGTCGTATCCGCGCCGCGCCAGTTGACGCTCGAGGCTTTCATAATCGTCCCGCAGCGCTTCGATTTCGCCGGCGTTCAGGCTGTCAATCCGATCCTGGGCCAACAAAAGCTCGTGCATGACAAACTCTTCCCATTCGGCCGCGTCAGCGGACAAAGGCCTGGGCGTTGCCCGCGTCGACGTTGATCATGTTGCCGGTCGACTTGGAGGAGCAATCAGAGGCGAAGAAATAGACGGCCTCGGCGACATCCGGCGGCAGGACGGCGCGCTTTAGCATCGAACGATTGCGGTAATACGCCTCGAGCTCCTCGCCGGCGTCGATGCCGTAGGCGAAGGCCCGCTCTTGGCGCCACGCGCCGTCCCAAATCTTGGATCCCTTGATGACCGCGTCTGGATTGACGACGTTTACGCGAATGCCCACGGGCGCCCCTTCGAGCGCCAGACAGCGGGCAAGGTGCAGCGCCGCGGCCTTGGCCGATGCATAGGCGCTCGCGTTGGTGGCCGCGGCGACGCCGTTCTTCGATCCGATGAAGACAATCGATCCGCCATTGTTTGCCTTCATCAGCGGGAACGCCGCGCGCGCGGTCAGGAAATAGCCCTCGGCGAGCACATCGTAGTTTTTGTGCCACAGCGCGACCGTGGTTTCCTCGATCGGCGCGGACGACGCAATGCCGGCATTGGCGACGAGAACATCGAGGCCGCCGAACTCTCTCGCGCAGCTGTCGAACGCGGCTTGCACCTGATTTTCATCCGTGACGTCGCAGACCGAGTGGCGGACAACATCCTTGCCGTACCGGCCGGCCAAATCGTTGTGCACCTGCGCGATCGCGGCAACATCGCGGTCGACCAGCATCACGCACGCGCCATCGGAGAGCAGCCGCTCGGCGGTGGCCGCGCCAATGCCGCCCGCACCGCCGGTGACGAGCGCGATTTTTCCGGCCAATGGCTTGGGTTTGGGCATGCGCTGAAGCTTGGCTTCCTCCAGTGCCCAGTATTCGATGTTGAAGGCTTCCTGTTCGGCGAGCCCGATATAGTCGCCGATGGATTCCGCGCCGCGCATCACATTGATTGCATTGCCATAGAATTCGCTTGCGAGCCGTGCCGTGGTCTTATCGGCTGCGAATGTCATGCGGCCGGCCCCGGGGAGCAATACGACCACCGGGTTCGAGTCGCGAATCTTTGGACTGTCCGGGCGAGCACAGCGCTGATAATAGGCGGCATAGCACTCGCGGTAGTCCGCAATCGCGCTCTTGAGATAGGCTTCTTCGTGGATTCGCGCCGGGTCGAGCGTCAAAGGAACGATCTTCGTGCGCAGGAAGTGATCAGGGCACGACGTGCCGATGGCGGAAAGACGCGCAAAGTCAACGGAACCGGCGAATTCCAGAGCCTCCGGGTCATCGGAGAAATGGCCGATCTTTGGTCTGTTCCCGGCCATGAGCCCGCGGAGCTTGGGCATCAGCCGCGAGGCAACGTCGAGGCGCCGGTCCGCTGGCAACGCGGCAATCTTTTGACCGCCGAATGCCGGCCGCTTTTTAAGCTTCGCGTTAAGATAAACCGCCGCCTGAGCGATCAGTTGAATCGTGTTCTGATAGCAGGTTTTGGAAGTATCGCCCCAGCAAATGATGCCGTGGCCGCCTAGGACCACCCCCTTGAGGCGAGGATTTTCCGCAACATAGTCGCGCAGGCGAAGGCCGAGATCGAAGCCAGGCCGCTTCCAGGGAAGCCAGCCGACATCGCCATTCCAGATTTCCCGGGTCGCCGCCGTTCCTTCCGAGGATGCGGCCAGCGCTATGACCGCGTCCGGATGGACATGATCGACATGCGCGAACGGTAGAAAGCCGTGCAGCGGCGTGTCAATCGAGGCCGCGCGCGGATTGAGGTTGAACGTACAGTGGGGCAGATAGCCCACCATGTCATCTTCATATGCAAGGCCGCGATAAAACTTTTCCAGCCCGAGAAGCTTGGCGGCGTAGAGCGTGGAAAAGCCGTCGAGCTGCATCGACCGGAGATCGCCGCCCGAGCCTTTGACCCACAGCACCTCGACCGGCTCGCCACCGAGGGGATCGGTCTCGGTGAGCTTGGCGGACGTATTGCCGCCGCCAAAATTGGTCACCGTGAGATCGGAGCCGAGCAGATTGGACCGGTAGAGCAGCAGCTCCGCGGGCGCCAAGGCCGCGGCATCGGAATCCGACCAGCGATCCACTGGGATCTGAAACGGCGTGGCGGACGGAGCACGCGCTTCCAGAGTGTCTAAAACATTGCTCATATCGAATTTCTCATGGATGAAGGATATGGATGACGAGTTCTGCCGGATTTCCTAGCAGCAGAATCAATCAAAATCGATAATAATCGGCCAAGTTGCGGCCTTTGAGGTGCCAACGAAATGGCGACGATCGTCCTCGATGTGGGGAAGACCCTGGCGAAGCTAAGCCTTTGGACAGAAGGCGATAAGCTGATCGAAAGACGGACACGTCCCAACGCCACGGTCAACGCCGAAGGCTACCGCGCTCTCGACGCGCGGGGCATCGAGGAATGGATGGCGGGCGTGCTCCGCGAGTTTGCGCGGCTGGCCGCGGTCGAGCATATCATCCCCATCGCCCATGGTTCGGCCGCCGCGCTCGTGCGGGGCGGCGCCCTCGTCTGCCCGCCCATGGACTATGAGGAACCTGTTCCATTGGCCGAACGGCGGCGCTATGACTTGGAGCGCGATAGTTTTGCCATGACGGGATCGCCGCCGTTGCCCGGTGGACTCAATCTCGGGGTTCAACTGCACAGGCTGGAACAGTTCTACCCCGATCTCTTGAAGGGCGGGACGGAGATCCTTCCATGGCCGCAATATTGGGCGTTTGTATTTTCGGGAGTGGCGGCGTCGGAGGTGACCAGCCTTGGCTGCCATTCGGATCTGTGGCGGCCGATCGAAGGAACACCGTCGGCGCTCGCCTTGGCGCGCGGCTGGGCCAATCATTTCGCGCCGTTCAAGCGCGCGGATGCGGTGCTCGGCACCATTTCCCCGGCCTGGGCAGGGCGGACGGGCCTTTCTCCCAAAGTCCGCGTTCACTGTGGCCTGCATGATTCAAACGCCGCGCTGCTTGCGGCCCGGGCGTTTCCAGAAATTTCCGGCAATGAGTCGACGGTGTTGTCGACGGGAACGTGGTTTGTCGCGATGCGTACGCTTGCGGCCGGCGCAAGCGCAGGCATTGCCGCGTTGCCCGAGGGACGCGATTGCTTCGTCAATGTCGACGTATTCGGAAAACCCATTCCGTCGGCGAGGTTCATGGGCGGCCGCGAAATCGAGATGCTGAATGCAATCGACGCGTCGCGCGGCGATTTCGGGCATGATCCGCCGAAACTGCTCGCGGCCGTGCCGGCGGTGTTGCGGAGCGGCGTCAGCGTAGCGCCCACCATGGCGCCCGGCTGCGGCCCTTTTCCGGATGGCCGCGGGGGCTGGATCGGCAAACCGCTCGACCCTTTCGAGCAACGCGCTGCAAGCCACCTTTATGCCGCTCTCGTAGCTGAAGTTTCACTGCACCTCATCGGCGCGAAGGAGCGGATTCTAATCGAAGGGCGGTTCGCGGAGGCGGAGGTTTTCGTGCGGGCTTTGGCGAGCCTGCGCCCCGATGCAAAAGTGTATGTCAGCGGCGCGCACTTTGACGCCTCCTACGGCGCGCTGCGCTTGATCAATAAGGATTTGGCTCCGCCGTCCGGCTTGCGGCAGGTCGCGCCGCTCGGTCAGGACCTAACCAGCTACCGCGGCCGCTGGCTTAGCGAAGCCCGCGCGGAGGCGTTGGCGTGAAAGCGGCATCCGCGCAGGACTATCGCGAGCTCGCGCGGCGGCGTCTGCCAAAATTCTTGTTCGAATATATCGATGGCGGCTCTTATGCCGAGGTCACACTGAAACGCAATGTCGCCGACCTCGAAGCCGTGGCGCTGCGCCAGCGGGTCCTGCGCGACGTATCTAACCTTGATCTTTCGACCGAACTGTTCGGGCAAAAGCTTGCGATGCCGGTCGCGCTCGCGCCAGTCGGATTGGCCGGCTTGAACGCCCGCCGCGGCGAGTGCCAGGCCGCGCGCGCCGCGGAGGCGGCGGGCGTTCCTTTTTGCATGTCGACATTCTCTCTATGTCCAATCGCTGAAGTCACAAGTGCCGTTACCCGGCCAATCTGGTTTCAGCTCTACATG
>JBQTKC010000237.1:0-5662 GCA_052386575.1 Beijerinckiaceae bacterium | reverse complement strand
CAACGAAGGGCTTCAGCCAATCCGTCAGCGCCGCATCCCAATCCGCCATGACCCGCGCTCCCATGAGAGCGCGGAGCATTTCCCACCGAAAATAACCAATCCGTTAATCTGCCAAAGTAGTGCTAGGATCAGGACTCAATTAATTAGATCCAGTAGGCGAGGATAGCGACGAAGCAGAGGGCTGAAAAGAAGTTTTGAGCGAGCTTGTCGTAGCGTGTCGCAATGCGCCGCCAATCTTTAAGCCTGCAGAAGCAACGCTCAACCACATTGCGGCCTTTGTAGGCCTGTTTGTCGTAATGGATTTTCTTTTTTCGGTTGGATTTGCCAGGAATAACCGCCCTTATGCCGTGCTCCTTGAGAAAGGCGCGGATCGCGTCTGTATCATAGCCTTTGCCGGCCAGCAGTTCCCAGAGACCGGAAGAAGGCTGATGCCCTCTTCGGCCATAACGCAGTCCGCCGTATTGCCAGGCGTGAGAATGAGAACCCAAGGACGGCAGAATTTGTCCACTATCGCGTGGATTTTGCTGTTCTTACCGCCTTTCGTAAGCCCGATCGCCTGAAAATCCGCCCCCCTTTTCCGCCGTTGGCGCAGCGGTGAACTTTCACATGGCTGGCGTCCAAGGAGGCCTGCTCGGGAGTTTCATGCGGTGTTGCCACGGCCTCAAATATTCTTCGCCAAATGCCTCGTTCGCTCCACCGCGAAAAGCGATTGTAGATCGTCTTATGGGGACCATATTCCTTCGGGCAGTCCTTCCAGCGACAGCCGATTTTCAAAACATGCATGATCCCGCTCAGGACGCGATGATCGTCGTCCCGTTGCGGTCCGGGTTGATTTGTTGGCAAGTGCGGAACGATCTTTTCACATTGCCCGGCACTGAACCAAAATAAGCTGCTTTCCATCGGCTTGGCCTCTCTCGCTTGACCAAGCGTATGAATCAAAACATGGTTAATTAGGTCTTAACCCTAGTCCTTCGCTCCGATAGGGGTCACGCAGACTGACCATTGATCTCGCGCTCATAGGGTTATAGCGTAGGCATAGTGCTCGCCATCGTCGGGCGTGGCCCGCCAAGGGCATCTGTCCGGCCCGGAGACATTGGTAACAGAGCGTACCTAAGACACGGGTGACAACCTTGGGCCGAAGCGCGGATTGAACCGGACTCCAGGCACCATGCGATCTTCCTACTCCTCATATGAGATCCGGTACAAGGCGCTGGCCAAATCGTCGGAGACGATAAGCGAGCCGTCGGGGAGCTCGGCCACGTCCACGGGACGCCCGTCATAGCTGCCTTGGCCATTGAGCCAGCCTTCCGCAAAAACTTCCGCCTTGCCGCCCGTGCCGTCGGGTTTCAGCGACGCAAAGCTGATCCGCGCTCCGATGGGAACAGTGCGGTTCCATGATCCGTGCTGGGCGAAAAAAATCCCGCCCCTATATTTGGCGGGAAAATGGGTCCCCCCATAAAAGACCAAGCCGAGATTGGCGGCATGCGCGGGGGTCTCGATTTCGGGAAACACGAGGTTTTCCGGCGGCACCTCGTTTTTGTATTTCTCCGTGCGGGTGTGGCCGCCGCCGTACCAGGGAAAGCCGAAATTAAGACCGGCCTCGGGAGCGCGGTTAATTTCCTCCGGCGGCATGTCGTCGCCCATCCCATCGGCCTGATTGTCGGTGAACCACAAGATCCCATCCTTCGGATTAAAATCCATGCCCACGGAATTACGAATGCCGCGTGCGAAAACTTGGCGGCCCGATCCGTCCTGATTCATGTTGATGATGCCGCCGATTCCCCATTCGTTGAATTTTGGCAGTTTCGCGGGCGGTGGCACGTTGTAAGGTTGCCCCAAGGCTATATAGAGCTTGCCATCGGTGCCGACGCGGCAGACCCGCGCGCCATGGTTGCCGCTCTCGTCTTCCGGTGGAATGAGCTTGCCTTGGGCGACGACGGTTGTGGCCGCGACCGTTGCGCCTTCAAAATCTGCTTCCGCTCTCGCGAAAGACAAGACCCGGTTATGTTCGGCGACGAAGAGAACGCCCTCTGCGGAAATACAAACGCCGTTCGGGAGTACCATGCGAATTGAAGGAGCAAACTCCGTGACCTTGCGGGTGTCCGCCGGCCCCGCGGGATCGGTTACCGCGTAGACTTTTGTCCCCGTCGTTCCAACGAAAATAACCTTGCCTTGCGGTCCCACCGCCATGTGACGCGCGCCCGGCACCAGCGCATAAAGGCTGATCCTAAATCCGGGCGGGAGCTTGATCCGCTCGAGAGTTTTTTGGATTGTCTCCGGTTGATGAAGTAGCGCGATTCGTTGCGCATGCCGCGCCCAAACGATAGCGGCGGCGCCCATCGGCAAGGCCAAAACCAATATGGCAATCGCTGCAAGTCTCTTATTCATGTTCCTAGCGCAATTCGATTTTCAGGAAGGGACACAGTTTTCGGGCTGGGGCGGCGCGAGCGCGGCAAACAGCGCGTCGTCCTCGCTCTCGGTAACATTGGGCGTCGTCAGCAAGGTTTCGCCATAAAAGATCGAATTCGCCCCCGCGACCATGCAAAGTATTTGCGCCTCGCGATTCAATACGGAGCGGCCGGCGGAAAGGCGGACTCTCGCGGCAGGCAGAACGATCCGGGCAGTGGCGATCATCCGCACGAAATCGATTGCGCCGATTGGCTCCCTTTGCCCAAGCGGGGTGCCCGCGACCGGGACCAGCGCATTGATCGGCACGCTTTCGGGATGCGGATCAAACGAAGCCAATATTTGCAGCATGGATGCGCGGTCGCGCACGGACTCTCCCATGCCTATGATGCCGCCGCAGCACATTTGCAGCCCGGCCGCGCGGACCGCCCGCAAGGTTGCGAGTCTGTCCGCATAGGTTCGCGACGTCACGATGTTTTCGTAGAATTCCGGGCTCGTGTCGAGATTGTGATTGTAAGCCGTCAGCCCTGCTTCTTTCAGCCGCTCGGCTTGGGCAGCGTTCAACATGCCGAGCGTCACGCAAGCCTCCATCCCAAGCGCGCGAACGCCGCGCACCATTTCGAGCACCGCGTCGAACGCAGCTCCGTCGCGCACATTACGCCACGCAGCGCCCATGCAAAAGCGATCGGCGCCGAGCGCTTTCGCGCGGGCCGCGAGCGCGAGCACGGCCGCCGTTTCCATCATATCGGCCTTGCCGAGGTGAACCTCGCGGTAATGCGCGGATTGCGGACAATAGGCGCAGTCCTCGGGGCAGCCGCCGGTCTTGATGCTGAGCAGGCTCGCCTTTTGGACGTCGCCGACATCGTGAAAGTGGCGGTGCACGCGGTTCGCCTCTGCGATCAGATCGAGGAGGGCCAAATCGTGAATTGCGACGATCTCGTCCGTGCTCCAATCGTGCCGCAGGACCGGGCAGGCTTCCGAACGTGTCATGCTGTACGCTTTCGAGTGCGAAGGCCGGCTAGCAGATTGTTCATGTACCCTGGACAGGCTTTTTGCAAATCGGCTCCGTTTGCGAGGCTGACGTCACGCGAAGGCTTGGGCGATATCGGCGATAAGATCGTCAGGATGCTCGATCCCGATCGACATGCGAATCAAAGATGGAGTGATATTGATTTCGCGGCGAGCTTCCTCGGTGAGACCAGAATGCACCGTCGTCGCGGGATGGCAGATCAAGGACTCTGTTCCGCCCAGACTGACCGCCAATTTGAACACCTGAAGGCGATTGAGGAAAGCGAACGCCTCCGCCTGCTCTCCTTTGACTTCAAACGAGAAGGTCGAACCGGCCGAACTGGACTGCCTCTTCATCAGCCTCCGCGCGGGATGGCCGGCAGGTAGCAAAGGCGGAAAATGGACGCACGCCACCTTGGGATGATTGGCGAGAAATTTTGCCACAGCCGCGCCGTTGCTGGCTGCTCGCTCCATCCGAAGCGAAAGCGTTTCCAGAGAGCGTGCCAACATCCAGCACGAATGCGGATCGAGCTGAGTGCCAATGGCGCTGCGCATTGCACGAATGGGTTTCAGGTTGCTGGCGGAGCCTAAAATTGCGCCGCCAATGAGATCGCTATGGCCGCCGACATATTTTGTGAGCGAGTAAAGCGATAAATCAGCGCCATGCCGGAGGGGTGATTGAAACACCGGCCCGAGGAGCGTGTTATCGCAGCAGACGATAGGTCGAGAACCTTGGCTGCGTCCGATGTCTTCGGCAATTCGCCTTACGAGAGCGATATCTACGAGGCTATTCATCGGATTTGACGGCGTCTCGATAAAGATCATGGCGATGCGCCCATCAACCCGGGCGCGATCGGCGGCCGCGCGAATGTTTTGCTCGTCGAGTCCGTCCGTAAAGCCAACGCCTCCGATGCCGAGCGGCGCAAGGGTCTTGTCGATAAGAACTTCCGTGCCGCCATAGAGAGGCCGGCTATGTAAAACCATTTCGCCCGGCCGTACATAAGCAAGCATCAAAGTGATGATGGCAGCCATGCCCGACGCAAACACCAGTCCGCTTTCGGCCTTCTCGTGGATCGCAAGCCGATCCTCGACGATTTCGATGTTCGGGTGATTGAATCTAGAATAAATGAGACCGGCTTCCCCATTGGCCGGGGGCGGGCGGCGTCCGGCCAGGTAGTCAAAGAAATCACGTCCCTGTTCTGCTGTCTGGAAGACGAAGGTGGAGGTCAGAAACACTGGCGGCTTGACCGACCCTTCCGAGAGACTCGGATCATAGCCGTATCCGAGCATCAGCGTTTCGGGCCTTAGATCGTGTTCGCCAATTTTCGTCTTGTGATAGCGCGCCGTGGTCATGACAGTTCCTTTCGAGAGTCATCGGGCGATCGCCGCCAGCAAATCTCCGCCGTTTGTCTCTACGCAAGAGAAAGTACTTAGAGTCCGACTCATAATTAATTTAAGTATTCGCTGACGCAAGCCTCGCGAAGCGCCGGGAGAGCTGTCTGACGGAGGCGATGAGAAGCCACGCCTCGGACGATGCGATGGAGGCTTCCCAGTCCTTGGCCAGCCTGCGAGTTCGACCACCAATCGCCTTGCGACCAGCAGGAAGTCTCTTGCCCCATCCGGGCCGGTTGACGATTGCGATTGCGGGACCCTTGTTTCCGCCAGAGCGCTTTCGAGCTTCTCGCCCGTCGTTTGGGCTGTAAGTTGGCCTCTCCGCAACAGCTCCTTGGAGCCAGCAGCAGACTTAACATTGGACCATTTCGGCCCGGCAATCTTGCTGCCATAGGTCGACGGGATTAGTGTAAGGTCTGTTTGAAGATATAGTAATTGCCTAACATGTTGAGACATCGCAATGTTAGAGCGGCCGATCTTTCGATTCCTGGGCTTGCTCGCCATGCTATATGGCGGCACCGCGCCGGCCGGATCGGAAACCGCAGCGGCGGGCAAAATTGAATCGATCGAAATATCTGTCTGCCGCCTTATCGAATCGTCGGCCCGGACTCAGAGTCTGCCGGTTGCTTTCCTGACACGGCTGATATGGCAGGAAAGCAGCTTTCGGCCCAGCGCGATCAGTCCAGCCGGCGCGCAAGGCATCGCGCAATTCATGCCAAGGACGGCCGGTGAGCGCGGCCTTGCCAATCCATTCGATCCTGAAGAAGCAATTCCCAAATCCGCCGAACTTCTCGCCGGCCTCAAGCAGCGTTTCGGCAACCTTGGACTGGCCGCCGCCGCCTACAATGCCGGTCCT
>JBQTKC010000236.1:0-1947 GCA_052386575.1 Beijerinckiaceae bacterium | reverse complement strand
GGGCCGCTTCCAGCTGACAGACCAGGCGAGGCGCTGGCGATGCCCTGGCAGCTTTTCCAGCATCGCGCCGTCATTTATAATGATAAACATGAGCCTTTTTCGGAAGTCAGAGAGATTTTTACGCGCGATGTCTTGGCCTTTGGACCGCCGTGAGGGGTAGCCGCGATGTCCGCCGCGGAACCTGCTTTGCGGGCTCTTTCCAGCTTGCTGCGAAATGCCGCCGTGGACCGGGCAATGCCGCTTTTGCGCGGTTTCACCCGCGCGGCGGCGGACATTGTGTTCCCGCCGGCGTGCCTTAGTTGCCGCGGATCCACTGCCTCCGCCACCGGCGCCATAGGCTCGCTTTGCGCCGCGTGCTGGGCGCAGGTGCGTTTTATCGAGCGGCCCTTTTGCGAGCGGCTCGGCACGCCCTTCGCAATGGATCTTGGCAGCGAAGGATTACTGTCGCCCGAGGCGGTCGCCAATCCTCCGGTGTTCGCCCGCGCCCGGGCGGTCGCCCATTTCGACGATGGCCCGGTGCGAAACTTGGTGCACCGCCTGAAATATTACGACCGGATGGAACTGGCCAAACCGCTCGGGGCTTGGATGGCCCGCGCTGGCAACGAACTCTTGGTCGAGGCCGATCTCCTCGTGCCGGTCCCTTTGCATCGCCGCCGGCTTTTCGCCCGCAAATTCAATCAGGCCAATTCCTTGGCGCAAGCGATCTCCGCCCAATGCGGCGTCCCGGTTGATCCTTTCGTCCTCGCGCGGGTCAAGGCGACGCCGTCCCAGGTTGGGCTTTCCCGTTCGCAGCGGGCTCTCAATATGCAGGGGGCGTTTCGCGTGGCCGAAGGGATGGGAGCGAAGGTCGAGGGCCGCGCGATTGTCCTTATCGACGACGTGATGACCTCGGGGGCAACCGCTAACGCCGCGTCTCGCGCGCTTCTTCGCGGCGGCGCCAAGCGCGTCGATGTCTTGGTTTTCGCCCTGGCGGTATAGACACGGGCGCTATTCTTCCCGCAGCCTCAATATGGAAGGTAAGGACGGCAACGACACGCGCAATGGACATCGCTTCGGTGAAAACGGGAACAGGGAAGGCTTGGCGCGACTGGCTGGCCTTTCTCGAGAAGATTGATGCGCATAGTCTTCCTCACAAGGAGATCGCTCGGCGCGTGCGCGAGGAATGCAACATCAGCGGTTGGTGGGCACAGTCGATTGCGGTCGCCTATGAGCAGCATATCGGCCGGCGGGCACCCGGTCAGCAATGTGACGGCAGCTTTCAGGTGTCGGTCAGCAGGACCTTTCCTGGCTCGATGGACAGCCTTCTGGCGCGCTGGCAAATGAAGTTGCAAGGCCGCAGGCAGCTCTCGGGCGTCGCTATTGCTCGCGGCCCGGACGTGACCTCGACGGACAAATGGCGCTACTGGCGCTGCGGACTTGCTGACGGCTCTAGGGTCAGCGCGGGAATCGGTGCCAGGCAAGGTGGCAAGGCCGTTCTGGGCATTGGTCATGAGAATCTCGATTCGCCCGAGGCGATCGAGCGCTGGCGCGCCTTTTGGAAGGAAGAGCTGGCAGGGCTGTGAAGCGCCCCGGGCGGGAGGAACTCGCCGTCCTCGGGAGCAACTGTCAATGCGGCGGCTCGGGCGCGCTTCTTCGCGCGGGCGCCAAGCGCGTCGATGTCTTGGTTTTCGCCCGGGCGGTTTAAATTAGTGTAGTTAACCGACTGCTTGTAAATTGTTCAGTTTGCCTTATTTATTCCTTAGTCAATTAAAGTAGGAGACTGAAATGGCGCTTGTGCGCTGCAGCGAGTGCGGAGGGCGCGTTTCCACCACAGCTCCCCATTGCCTAGCACTACTTTGGCAGAATTATTTTTGTGTGAATCCTGAGACGCATTCGGCAGCGGGGACATCGTTCATGGATTTGCATTCGGAGGAGCGTCTTGATGACGGCTCGCCGGACCGGCGGGAG
>JBQTKC010000235.1:0-4297 GCA_052386575.1 Beijerinckiaceae bacterium | reverse complement strand
AAGGGAAGGCGCGCTCCCTCTCCCGCTCGCGGGAGAGGGTGGTGCGAAGCACCGGGTGAGGGCCCGTTGCAACCTGCACCCGCCCTCATCCGCCCCTGCTGCGCAGGGGCACCTTCTCCCGCGCTGCGGGAGAAGGGGGGCGGTTATTTTTCTTCCGCCTCCGCGATGAGCTTTGCAAGCGCGCCGAGCATCCATTCGTCCGCTGGCGCAAGCCGCCCCGAAGCGTGAAGCGCTCCCGCGACCTCGAGCGCGCGGGAAAGATGGGCGCGGCGCTCTTTCGGGCCCGAGCAATCCGCAATGTTTTTATAAGAAACGATGAGATCGCGCTGCCAGCCCGCGTTGCCGGGGTCGGCTTTGGCGAGCTTGCCCCTGATGGCGAGGCTGTCAGAATAAGATTTCAGCGCGCCGGCGAGATCGCCCTGCGCCTGTTGCACGCCGCCGATCTTTTCGTAGCTCACCGAGAGATCGCGCTGCCAGCCCGCGTTGCCGGGATCGGATTTCGCAAGCCGCTCTCTAATCGCGAGACTATCTTCATACGATTTGAGCGCGCCCGTGAGGTCGCCCTGCGCCTCTTGCACAAGGCCAAACATCCCCCAGCACACCGAGAGATCGCGCTGCCAGCCCGCGTTGCCGGGATCGGTTTTCGCGAGGCGGTCGAAAATGGCGAGGCTGTCTTGATAAGATTTCAGCGCGCCGGCGAGATCGCCCTGCGCCTCTTGCACGCCGCCGATAATGTTGTAGCTCACCGAGAGATCGCGCTGCCACTCCATATTGCCGGGGTCGGCTTTGGCCACCTTGTCTCTTATGGCGAGGCTGTCTCGATAAGATTTCAGCGCGCCCGCGAGATCGCCCTGCGCGGCCTGCACGCCGCCGATCCTCTCATAGCTCACCGAGAGATCGCGCCGCCAGCCCGCGTTGCCGGGGTCGGCTTTGGCGAGGCGGTCAATTATGGGTACAGTGTCACGATAGGATCGCAGCGCGCCGCTAAGGTCACCACGCCGCTGCTTGACGTCGCCAAGGCTACCCCCCGCTGCATATTTGTATAAAGCTTGATCGCCGGTCTCCGCCAGCTTGAGCACGCGCTCCAGCCGCCTTTGCGCCTTTTCAAGATCGCCGTAATCGATCTGAATCGCGCCTGCCCGATACAAGCTCTCAATATCATCCGGATCGAGCGCAAGCGCCTTCTCGTAAGCCTCAAGCGCGCGCTTCGGGTCGCCGAGGCCCGCGATGGCGCCGAGGTTGCGATAGGCAATCGCCGCTTCCTTGCGATCTGCTGCGATCTTGGCTTCCTTGTCCTTGGCAAAGGCTGCGAGAAGCGGTACCGCTTCGCCCGGCTTGTTTTGCCGCAAGAGCTTGAGCGCTTCTTCAAGCAGGCTATCGCCCGCGTCCGCGCCTTCTGCGATCGACTGCACCGCCGCCGCGACCGTCTGCTCCGCACCTCGGCCCGCAGCAGGTGCCGACGTGCTGCTTCGTGCTAAGTGCCGCGCCAACGCGAGGATTTCGTCCAGCTTCTGGTTCTGGGTCTGCTTGCGCGGCTGTAGGACTTCGACTTGCAAAAAGGCGGCAATGCCCTCATAGACCGGGTCGTCATCATAGAGCCCATCTTTGTTCTTCACCGGCTTGCATATGTTCTTGTGATCGCGATTGACGGGGATCGGACCTACCCCCGGCAGCCCCGGATCGGCGCTCGCGGCTGTCACGACCTTCGCGCCCCACATACCGAGCGTTTCGTAATAGACGCGGTGCCGGATCATCACTTCTTCATTGGCGATGCGGTCGCGGTAAAAGTGTCCAAGCTCAAGGAGCGCCGCATCGCTGGACATAAGATCGCCGAGAGACTTCGACACGAACCAATAGGCAGTCTTCGCAACACTGGCGACGATCGATCCGTGATGCGGCGTGGCGAGAAAAACGACCCCTGCAATGCGATCCAGAAACTCGCCTTTGGCGGGCTGTTGCCCGCGATCGAGATGCGCCGTCACCACGAGCTTCTTGATGATAAGCCCGCCGAGGCTATGACACACAAAGGCGATGGGCGCGCTTGGCGAGGAACGCAGCACGCGCGAATTCATGAGTTTGTCCAAGACGGCCACGGCCGCTTCGGCAATCGGCCAGCCGGGGTTCCAGGCTGCCTTGTCGCCAGGATAGCCGAGCGTATAGATCGCGGCGCCGCCGATCACTTTTGCAATATCCTTTAGCCAAAAATATCCGTCGTTTTCGCCGCCCCTGTGGCACCATGTGGTGACAGGATCCCCTCCAAGCCCATGCACGAAAATGACGTTGAGGCGCGGCTCGCCACCGCCCGCGTCAACACGTCTGAGGGAAATGTCCGGCATATAACATCAGTCTCGAATAGAAGATGAAATCGGCACCGGCATCATGGGCGAAATCGATCGATTTTCCGCGCTATCCCACTCGTTCCAAGGCCGCCCGCTGTACAAGGCCTTATAAGTTTTTTGCTCCAAACTTACAAAATTGTTTCACGTGAAACTTTTTGGTGAGATTGGCCAAAACTCTCCGGGCCGGGCTGCCGTGCTTTGGGTTGGATTTCCCGAACGGTCATTTTAGCCTCCGGATTCCCGTCAGCCGCTTCCCGCGGGCAATTTGACATGCTATTTCGATCTCTCCCTTATCCTTAGCCGCCATCGCAGGAATTTTCAGCATGAGCCAGACCGCCGCCAGCCGCACCGCCCCAAACCCATTTTTCGCGGCGGGGCTCGCGCAAGCCGATCCCGAAATCGCCAAGGCAATCGAGCTCGAACTCGGCCGTCAGCAGCACGAAATCGAGCTGATCGCCTCGGAAAATATCGTCTCGAAAGCCGTGCTCGAAGCGCAGGGCTCGGTTTTGACCAACAAATATGCGGAAGGCTATCCGGGCCGGCGCTATTATGGCGGCTGCCAATTCGTGGATATGGCGGAATCCCGCGCGATCGAGCGTGTCACCCGGCTGTTCGACTGCAGATTCGCCAATGTGCAGGCAAATTCCGGCAGCCAGGCGAACCAGTCGGTGTTTCTCGCGCTTTTGCAGCCTGGCGATGTTTTTATGGGGCTCGACCTTGCCGCGGGCGGCCATCTGACCCATGGCTCGCCCGTAAACGTCTCCGGCAAATGGTTTAAGCCGGTTGCCTACGGGGTTCGCCGCGACGACCATCGAATCGATATGGATTCGATCGCCCAGCTGGCCGCGGAGCACAAGCCAAAACTCATCATCGCCGGCGGCTCCGGCTATCCCCGCTATTGGGATTTTGCCGGGTTCCGCAAAATCGCGGATTCGGCCGGCGCGTATTTTTTCGTCGACATGGCGCATTTCGCCGGGCTTGTTGCTGGCGGCGTGCATCCTTCGCCCTTCCCGCATGCCCATGTCGTCACCTCGACGACACACAAGACTCTTCGCGGGCCGCGCGGCGGTCTGGTACTCACCAATGACGAGGCGATCGCCAAGAAAATCAATTCGGCGATCTTTCCGGGCCTCCAGGGCGGCCCGCTGATGCATGTGATCGCGGGCAAGGCAGTCGCCTTCGGCGAGGCGCTAAAACCCGAATTCAAGCTTTACGCGAGACAGGTCGCCGACAACGCCAAGGCGCTTGCCGCGACGCTCAACGAGCGCGGTTACGCGATTACCACCGGCGGCACCGATAATCATCTGATGCTGGTCGATCTGCGGCCAAAGCGGCTCACCGGCAAGGCGGCGGAAGCGGCGCTCGGGCGGGCCGGGATTACCTGCAACAAAAACGGCGTGCCGTTTGACCCCGAAAAGCCGATGGTGACCTCCGGTATCCGTCTGGGGACGCCGGCCGCGACCTCGCGCGGTTTCGGCATCGCCGAATTCAAAAAAGTCGGCGAGCTGATCAGCGAGACCTTGGACGGCTTGGCGAAGGACGGCGACGCCGGCAATGCGGCTGTCGAAGCCAAGGTCAAGTCGGCCGCCCGGGAATTGACGGAGCGTTTCCCGATCTATTGAGGCCGCGGATTGTTGGCGCCTTAAAACCGGCTGGTGCGCGGTCCGCGCCTTATAAGGTCATGCTTTGAGGCCGGACCAGTATGCGGTGCCCTTTTTGCGGCAGTTTTGATACCCAGGTGAAGGACTCTCGCCCGGCGGGCGATCAGTCGGCCATCCGCCGCCGCCGGGCCTGCTCCGATTGCGGCGGCCGGTTCACGACATTCGAGCGCGTGCAATTGCGCGAGCTGATGGTCTTGAAAAAATCCGGCCGGCGGGTGCCGTTCGAGCGCGAAAAGCTCATGCGGTCGATTGAAATCGCCTTGCGCAAGCGGCCGGTCGAGCCGGACCGGGTCGAGC
>JBQTKC010000234.1:0-5626 GCA_052386575.1 Beijerinckiaceae bacterium | reverse complement strand
GCTCTATTTTCTAGCTTAGCTTACCACTGCCAATGTGTGACAGGCGAACCGATCTCAACGAGTTTCTCAATTGCTTTGAGACGACCAAAGCTCGGCTTCGAGCTGGGCCCGCGCGAGAAGAAGGGCCAAGTTGGCGAAGCGCGCCCCGCTGGCGAGGGTCGCAAGTTCTCCGGTGAGTTGGGCAATATAGGCCGCAGTGCCCTGTGCGCCCTCGACAATCTCTGTGATTTCAATTGGTTTCGTAGTTTTTTCTACTTTCGAAACACGGCTTAATTTGCGCGCCAATGATGCTGGCTCTTTCATTTTGCGTTCCCTTATGTTCGCATAATGTTGATTGTTTGTTCGCATATTTTGGCGTTTTTGTAAAGCGGTTAAATATGAAATATCGTAAATTATTTTATAACAGCAGCGTGGAGGCTGTGCTATCGAAGGCTGGCATGTTTGCGGAGTTGCCGTCAATCGGGCGCGTTTTCGCGCGGGCGGCTTGCGCGGGCCTGATGCGGTGCTAGAACCAAAAAGAGCGTTAATCTGTACACTTGCCGTTTTCCAAAAAAGGAGAAAAGCATGGCTGGGAGCGTGAACAAGGTCATTCTCGTCGGCAATCTCGGCCGTGACCCCGAGCTGCGGCGAACCGGCGCCGGAGATCCTGTTGTCAGCTTTTCTCTCGCCACGTCCGAGTCCTGGCGCGACAAAGCCACTGGCGAGCGCAAGGAGCGGACCGAGTGGCATAATATCGTGATCTTCAACGAGAATTTGGGTAAGATCGTCGAGCAATATTGCAAGAAAGGCACGAAGATCTACCTCGAAGGGCAATTGCAGACGCGCGAATATACCGACCGCGACGGCAATCAGCGCAAAACGACGGAGGTGGTGCTGACCCGCTTTCGCGGTGAACTGGCCCTGCTCGACAGCCGTGGGCGCGGCGACGCAACTGACGGCTTTGATTCGTCCAACAATTCTTTCGGCCGCGCGTCGCCGACGGAGCAGGCGCTGGACCGCCCCGCCGCCGCCAAATCGAGCCCTACCGCCGACATCATCGACGACGACATCCCGTTCTAAAGGCAAATGCACCGGTCGATGCGCGAAGCGATGGCGGGGGCTTTGCCACACGCTGGATAGTGGGAATTGGTTTCAAGTGATAGTGCGGGGCGTAGGTGTGAGCCCATCGTACTCAACTCCCTTTCAGATGGCCATGAATTTCAATTGGTTAACGTGACGTGCCGGCGATGGGATCTGGTGGAGGAAGGCGATGACTTGAGCTGGCTTCGCGGACGCGGCGATTTTTTGCAGGGTAGCGACGCCAAGGGCAAGGAGCGGCCAAGCCCAGCTCCCCGTGCTTCGACCTCGGTGCAGACTACTTCGACCGCAAACCCACGCTCGCGCAAACCACGCGTTTCGCCGGACGCCTCCAGAGCCTCGGCTATACCGTCCACATCACGCCAATGGCGGCGTGACCTAGCTTCTGTTTCTTACTAGGTCTAGCACATCGCTGCGATTGTTGGGAACCCTGACCTTCGCGCAACAAGGGCAAAAGCGCCGGGCCGTCATTGTCGTTAAGCGTTTTTCCCAAATGCACCAAAAGATGATAGCCAGAATGCCTCCACTTCGCCGCACGAGGCTGCAAGACGCATCAGCTGGTGCGGGCAACTGGGTTACTTGTTGCGATCGAAACGGGGACGAAGGATGGATTTGCCGGACGGCCCCGAATTTTCCTGCCGGCGCTTGGGCGACACGGTGACGCTCAGCCTTGGCGGCCAATGGACAGTAAAGGCGTCGGCTGCGATCGAAGCCCGGGCGGATGCTCTTTTGGCGGAAATTGACGGCGCGCGGCTGGTCGTTTTCGATCTCGGCCGGGTCGCCCCGCTCGATACAGCGGGGGCTTGGCTCATCGACCGGGCGCGCCAGAGTCTTGATGCCAAGGGCGTGGATGCAAGGCTTGAATCGGTGCGGCCGGAGTTTGACATCCTGCTCCGCGAAGCGAGGTACCGGGCACTTCCCGCGCCAAAGCCGCCAAGCGGCTCACATATCGTCCGTCTTCTCGCCGATATTGGCGAGAGCGTGGTTACGGCGGGAGGCGATCTTTACAAAGGAGTAGGATTTCTCGGTGAAGTCGTGGCGGCGATTGGGAAAACACTCGTGAGCCCGTCGCGTTTTCGTGGAACCTCGCTGATTGTCCATATCGAAAGCATCGCCCTTCGCGGGGCGCCGATTATCGCCCTTATAAATTTTCTGGCTGGCGCGATCCTCGCGCAACAGGGCATTTTCCAGTTGCGGCGTTTTGGCGCGACGATATTCGTCGTCAATCTCATCGGCATTCTATTTTTGCGCGATCTTGGTGTGCTTCTGACTGCGATCATGACCGCCGGGCGTTCCGGCTCGGCGATTACCGCCGAACTTGGCTCGATGAAACTGCACCAGGAAATCGACGCGCTGAACGTCATGGGACTGCGGCCGGTCGATATCCTGATCGTTCCGCGCATCCTCGCCCTCATCATCAGTCTTCCGCTGTTGACGTTCGTGGCCAACATGGCGGGGATTTTTGGCGGCCTGCTGGCGAGCTGGGCCTATGACGGGATTACCCCCGCGAGGTTTATGGCTACGTTGCAATCGGCAATCGGAATGCACACTTTTCTGAGTGGCCTGATCAAGGCGCCCTTCATGGCGCTGGTCATCGGCCTCATTTCTTGCATGGAGGGCTTGGCCGTCGAGGGTTCGGCCGAATCGCTCGGACGGCACGTTACGTCCTCCGTGGTTAAGTCGATTTTCACGGTCGTCGTGGTCGATGGGCTGTTTGCGATGTTCTTCGCGGAGATCGGATATTGAGCAACGAGCGAACCGCCGGAGCCGGCGGGGCATTGCCGGCGCATTTCGGCGGGCAGCACAATCGGCACGCCGTGCCGGAGACCGCCATAAAGGTGCGCGACCTCGTCGTTGGATTTGGCGACACGATCGTCATGCAAGACCTCGATCTCGACGTTTACCGCGGCGAGGTTTTAGGCTTCGTAGGCGGGTCTGGGACCGGCAAATCGGTCCTTACCCGGACGATTCTGGGGCTTATCGCCAAACGCAGCGGGCACATCGAGATTTTTGGCAGCGATCTCGATTCCCTCCCGCCAGGCGAACATACCGCGATCGAGCGGCGCATCGGCGTGATGTTTCAGCAAGGCGCGCTGTTTTCGGGACTTACCGTCAAGCAGAACGTCGAGGTGCCGATGCGCGAGCATTTGCGATTGTCGCCGCGCCTTTCGGAAGAACTCGCGATGCTCAAACTCGAGCTCGTCGGCCTCGATCTAGATGCCGCCGAAAAACACCCGTCCGAATTATCCGGGGGCATGACCAAGCGGGCTGCCTTGGCGAGGGCTCTTGCGCTCGATCCGGAATTGCTGTTTCTCGATGAGCCAACGTCCGGTCTCGATCCAATCGGCGCGGCGGAGTTCGACGAATTGATCGCCACATTGCAGCGCACGCTCGGGCTTACGGTGTTCATGGTGACCCACGACCTCGACAGTCTTTATTCGATCTGCGACAGGATCGCCGCCTTAGCCGACCGCAAAGTGGTCGCCGAGGGACCGATTACGGCAATGCTTGCCTCGCGGCATCCGTGGGTACACGCTTATTTTCACGGCAAACGGGGACGTCTCGCCGGGTCCGCGCTTACCGGGGGTTCCGGCGCGCGCGGCGTGACGGGGGAGAATGAAGCGGCAGGCTTGCCCGGCTAAACGCGAAGTGGGTTTCGAAGACTGGGCAAGCAGGCGAGGGCACATGGAAACTCGTGCGAATTATGCCTTGATCGGTGTTTTCACCTTGGCGGTCATTGCCGCAGCGTTCGGTTTTGTAATTTGGTTTTCGGGAACCGAAAAGCCAGGAGGGCGCCTGACTTACAAAATCATCTTCACCGGTTCGGTTTCCGGCCTCTCCGTTGGCGGCGCGGTTCTGTTTAACGGCGTGCGGGTCGGTGCGGTCACAATGATCGACCTTTTGCCGCAAGACCCATCCAGCGTCGATGCATTGATCGACGTCGATGCGAACGTGCCGGTGCGTACTGATACCAAGGCGCGGCTGGAATATACCGGTTTAACCGGCGTTGCATCGGTTGCGTTGACGGGTGGCGCCACTGATGCGCCGCCGCTCGCCACCAAACCGGGGCACCCGGGCGTTATCGTCGCCGAGCGTTCGGAATTCCAGGACCTCGTCGCTTCGGCGCGGCAAGTCGCAAACCAGGCCTCCGATTTTTTCGCGAAGACCAACCGTCTGATCGACGACAATTCGGCCTACTTCACGGCTACGATGAAGAATGCCGAAAAATTCTCCGATGCTCTCGCCGCCAATTCAGACGGCCTCAAGGATTTCATGGGCACCGTCGCCGATTTCGGTAAATCCATCAAATCCTTGACCGCAAAGCTCGAGGTTCTCGCGGGCAATGCCGACAAGGTGGTGAGGGGCGAAATTGCCGAGGCCGCCAAGGCGATCAAGAAGGCCGCCGACGATCTCGATTCCCGGACGAAGGCAATCGCCGGCAACATCAAACGCTTCAGCGGCAGCGGATTGCGCCAGTACGAGGCTTTGGCGGCAGACGGCCGCAGGACTCTCGAGCAAGTCAATCAGGCGGTTCGCTCGCTCGAGAATAATCCCCAGCAATTCCTATTCGGTAAGTCGCCGCAAATTCCCGAATATTCTGGCGCTCGTTAACTCGTTTGCGTTAGGGAACGTTACCGTCAAATGGGCTTTATCTAAGACGTTCTCACTCTCAAATCACTCCTAAAGCCACAATAACTTACATGCCGGGGAGGTAAGTAAAGCTACGAATGGTCCTGGACCAAATATTCAATAATTAACTGCGGTTCGAACGCCATGAAAAACATTTACAACGGAGTTCATCGACTGGCTCTCTTTGTAGGGATCTTATGTTGTTTTGGGGGCATGCTTGCCGCTTGGACCAGTTATAACAGGACCGTTCTTGAAAATGTGCAGGTACTTTATCATCTTGATGGAAGTGAAAATTTTCGTTCTATTTATGATCGAGAGAGTGCGTGGTTATGGCCGAAATTTAAGCCTCTAATTTCGATTGCTCCCCTTTATTTTGTTGCGAGCTTTTGCTTGGTAAGTAGTATTTGATTTCTAATAACTTCATTTATTAAGAAAAATCCATCACGCTATCACTCCTATAAGATTTTCTGTTTTCGTTTTACATTTGCAATTTCAACTGTATTAATTGGTATAGCAATTGTTTTAGCTATGGCTGAACCAGTACGTCCCAGAAATTTCCCGACAGGTAGCGACCTATTATGGGCGATTGCCGAGGTTTTCGCGGTGGTTTTCGCGGTTTGTTTTAGTCCATACATTTGTCTACGGTTACTCGGCTGGGTTATAGTTGGTTTTTTTGAGAAACCACTATTCTTAGATAAACCAAAACAATGACCTAAAAAAGGGTCCCGCCACCCTCTACCCACCACGCATCGGGATAATTTCGCTGAATAGGGCACCTCGAAAAATTGTGCGTCCTGGTGCCGCGCGAATCGGATGCAAGGTTTGCGGGCGGTAAGAGCGGGGTTTTCGCGATGGGGCAGCTTGGTTTTTTTGATGTGAGCCGGCGATATGAAGGGCTGGACAAGAACAACGATCCGCT
>JBQTKC010000233.1:0-9393 GCA_052386575.1 Beijerinckiaceae bacterium | reverse complement strand
CGGCTAGCCTGTGGACGGCCTGGACAAGTCTTCGGCTTGCCCGCCCCGCCCACGGCAGAACAAAAGCAGAAGCAGCGGACATTTGATGTGCTGCCAAATCCGGCCAACTTAATTAGCTACCGACAGCGGGCCCGCGCAAGGGCTTGCAATATAGTGATATTACTATATATTGAATCCCGGTGATTAATCCTATGGCGCTCAAGCTGGTGATCTTTATGGGCTTGAGCCGCAAAGATTTGTAGGCGCATGAAGAAAAAGATCGAATGCGAGGTTGGCAGCGGCAATGTGTTTGCCGATATTGGCCGGCGCGAGGGCGACGTGCATCATATCAAGGCGCAGCTTGTCTTCAAGATCGGCCGCATCATGAAGGAACGCGGTTTTAAGCAGATCGAGGCCGCCGAACTTTTTGGCGTGAAGCAACCCGACATATCGAAGATGCTGCACGGCAACTTCCGACAGTTTTCGGTTGAGCGGCTCATGCGTTTCCTCATTGCCCTCGGCCAGGACGTCGAAATCGTCGCCAAGCCGCACATGGACCGGCGCGAAGCCGCGCTTCTGGTTCCGCCCCGCCCCGCCATCGCCGTCGAGCGGGCCCGCGCGGCGGCAGCGGAAATCCGCGCGATGAGCAAGGGCGTCACCCTCGGCGGTCTCAAGGTCAAAGAGCTGGTTGCCGAAGGCCGGCTTTGAACATCGTACTCGACGCTTCGCTCACTCTTTCCTGGTACTTTGAGGATGAGCGCACACCAGCGGCCGATGCCGTTCTTGACGAGGTGGTGGCAGGCGGCGCCGTGGTGCCCGGCCTGTGGCAGCTGGAAGTCGCCAATGGGTTTCAGATGGCGATGCGGCGCAAGCGCATCGATGCGGATTTCCGGGACCGCGCGATCCAGCATCTCGGCGCGCTACCGATCACGGTGGACCCGGAAACCGATACCCATGCGTGGACGGCCACGCTGGCTCTTGCCGATCGCTTCGGCCTTACTGTGTACGATGCCGCTTATCTTGAGCTGGCGCGGCGCCGTGGCGTGCCGCTTGCCACTGTCGATGAGGCGTTGCGCGGCGCGGGACTTGCGTTGGGAGCGCGCATGCTCGGCTAAAATCGAATCGTAGCCGCCGCCTGCGGCCTTATGCATGATAGAACCATGACCCGCGCAGAAGTCATTGCCCGCCTCAAGACCGTCAAACCAGCCCTGCGCGAGCGCGGGGTGACGGCGCTGTATCTATTTGGCTCCCACGCCCGCGATGAAGCGCGGGCCGGTTCCGACTTAGACGTTTTCATCGATCCCGCGGACGAGAACGCCTTCGGCCTCATGTCATTCATGGAGACTCTCGCGGTCTTGAAGCAGACCTTTCCCGGCATCGAGCCCGGCTACAGCACGCGCGACGGCATTGTCCCTTGCTACCGGCCCTATATCGAGGACGGCGCGATCCGGGTCTTCTGATGGTTTCCGCGAAGCTGCCGCAAGCCCGGCTTGAGCACATCCTGGAGCAGATCGACGGCATTGTCGCCGCCACGCAAGACCTTACGTTCGCGCAGGTGGACAACAACTTCCTCTATGAGCGGGCGGTCGAGCTGGCTGTCCAAATTATTTCGGAAGCCGCCAGGGAGCTCCCTTTGGAGCTGCGCAATAAATATCCGGACGTGCACTGGCAGCCGATCATCGGCATCGGTAATCTACTGCGGCACGAATATTATCGGATCAAGTCGCGCGACATGTGGGAAATCGCAACGGTCCATCTGCCCGCCCTGCGCCCGGTCATCAAGAAAATGCTGGCCGAGCTCAACAATTGAACCAGCGGACGCGCTCGCTAACCATCTTCGCGCTCGCCGATGGAACGTTCGACGAGCCTGGCTTGTCCGCGTGGATCGAAGAACACTTGGAGCCGCAAGAGCCATGAAGGAGGCTTCGCCTGCGTCGGAGATACGATTCCCGCCCGCCAGCGAAGCAGAATGGCGAAGGCTAGTGGAGCACGCGCTCGTCGGCTGGCCTCTTGACTCTCTCATAGCGACGACTTTTGAAGGGCTGAAGATCGCGCCGCTTTATCCGCGCGCCACGAGCGAAGGCGCCCGCGCGCGCGGGCCCACGACGCCTTTACGTCCCCACCGGACGGCACCCAGCGAGTCATTCCGCTTAAGCCGGCCCCTGGCCGCCAAGTGCCGGCAGAACCTCGAACGTGCAATAAACGAACGATAAGAAAAGTTGCCGCGCTCGCGGCGGGCAGATCCTGCGCAAACGGGGAGAGTGCCCGCGTAAGCCCGGCAATCGACCACAGTTTTTCAACGTTTTTTGTCCGATTGAACCTCGAAACCGGACAAACGGTAAACGCGGCCGATACTCAAATATGGATCGCCCTTTTATCCACCGCGGGCGCCGCTTCGCGCACCGCTTCGGAGTACGCCGGATGCGCGTGGCAGATTCTGGCAATTTTCCGCGGAGCCGCCGAACTCCATCAGCGCGCAGGCCTCCGCGAAAAATTCGCCCGCCCCCGCGCCGATGATGTGAACGTGCACGACACGAACGTTAACGATTTTCAGGTCGTAAAGGCGGCGCTTGAAGAGTTCATCGATATTCGCCCAGCCGCTTCCTCTATCGGGTGTTCCCCGGCAATATGCTACGCTTTTGCCGTGCGCGCCTGAGCCAGTCCCGAGGCTCGACAGAATGCGTTGGCGCGCCCTATACCGTTAAGTACACAACCACGGGCCTTTTACCCCGATGAACTTTCCAAAAAACGTCACCGAAGCAATTGGGGCGACCCCCCTCGTCAAACTGCGCCAAGCGTCGGAACTGACCGGCTGCACCATTTTGGGCAAGGCGGAGTTCATGAACCCCGGCGGATCAGTGAAGGATCGCGCGGCGCTCGCCATCGTCAACGACGCGCGCGCGGCGGGGACCTTGCAGCCAGGCGGCCTTATCGTCGAGGGCACCGCGGGCAATACCGGAATCGGACTCGCGCTCGTTGCCAATGCCTTGGGCTACAAGACCGTGATCGTCATTCCCGACACCCAGAGCCAGGAGAAAAAGGACCTGCTGCGGTTGCAAGGCGCCGAACTGATCGAGGTTCCGGCGGTCGCCTATTCCGATCCCAACAATTACGTGAAACTCTCCGGCCGCCTCGCGCAACGGCTTGCCAAGGAATATCCAGCGGGCGCCGTCTGGGCCAATCAGTTCGACAATACCGCCAACCGCCAGGGCCATTTCGAGACGACCGGGCCGGAAATTTGGGATCAGACGGAAGGCAAGGTAGATGGTTTCACCTGCTCCGTCGGCACTGGCGGAACGCTTGCCGGCGTCGCCATGGCGCTAAAGGCCAAGAACCCCAATATCAAGATCGCGATTGCCGATCCCTTGGGCGCCGCGCTTTATTCCTATTACACAAGCGGCGAGCTGAAATCGCAGGGTTCCTCGATCACCGAAGGCATAGGTCAAAGCCGGATCACCGCCAATCTCAAGGATGCGCCGGTCGACCTCGCCTATCAGGTTTCCGATGAGGAAGCCTTGCCCATTCTGTTCGCTCTCGCCGAGCACGAGGGCCTGCTTCTCGGCGGCTCGTCGGGCATCAATGTCGCGGGCGCGATCCGTCTCGCCAAGGATCTTGGGCCAGGACATACGGTTGTCACCATCCTCGCCGATTCAGGTGAGCGCTACCAATCGAAACTCTTCAACCCAAAATTCCTGCGTTCGAAAAATCTGCCGGTACCGGGCTGGATGGAACGCAAGCCGCCGATCGCGCCGGATTTCGGTTGAACCCGGAATACTCAACTAGCCTTTGTTTTCCGCCGTTTCGGTGTTATTGACGCTTTGCGGGTCAACGACGAGGAAGCTGGTTTGCGCGTTTCGGCCAAGGCTTTGCCGGACCTCGCCAACCACGTTTTTTTTAAAGACTCTTCCAGGAGGCTGCACCCTGTGTCTTCCCGTGGCCGACTCCATTTTACTAGTTCACTCCCGTTCGATCCGGATGACCTGCGGTTTTTCGGCCAAAAAACCATCGGCGACGGCAGCTTCGAGTGCCTGTCGGACAGAATTTTCATGCGTTGCATGGGTGATCAGAACGACCGGCACCGCGCCGCCAGGTTCAATTTTGGCGCCGGGGCGCCGGCGTTGCACGATGCTTTCGAGCGAAATCCCGCGCTCGGCCATGCGGGTCGCAATCGCGGCAGCGGCGCCAGGCCGGTCGAATACCGAAAGCCGGATATAGTAGCCGCCTTCGTGCAACTGCATCGGCGCGTGCGGCGCGGATTTTAGCGAGGCAACAGGCCATCCGAACGGCGCGGAGCGCGCGCCGCACGCGATATCCGCGATATCGGCGACGATCGCCGAAGCCGTCGCTTCACCCCCCGCGCCGGGGCCGGCAAGGGTGAGTTCATGCACCGCATCAGCGTCGATCGTGACCGCGTTGGTGGCGCCCATCACCTGCGCGATCGCCGTCGATTTCGGCACCATGCTCGGATGCACCCGCTGTTCGATGCCAGCCTGCGTGCGTTGCGCGACGCCGAGCAGCTTGACGCGGTAGCCGAGCTCCGCCGCCGCTTCGAGATCGGCAAGCGTGATTGACTCGATGCCCTCGATAGCGATCGCCGCTGCATCGATTACCGTGCCAAAAGCAAGCGAGGTCAGGATCGCGAGCTTATGCGCGGTGTCGAAACCGCCGATGTCGAATGCGGGATCGGCTTCCGCGTAGCCGAGCTTTTGCGCTTCGCCGAGGCATTGCGCAAAGGTCAGACTTTCCGATTCCATTCGTGTCAAGATGTAGTTGCAGGTGCCGTTCAGAATGCCATACACGCGCTCGATGGAATTGCCGGCCAATCCTTCGCGCAAGGTTTTGACGATCGGAATGCCGCCCGCGACCGAAGCCTCGAAGGCCAGCGCGACGCCCTTTTCCTCGGCGAGCGCGGCGAGCCGCATGCCGTGCTTGGCGAGCAGCGCCTTGTTGGCGGTGACGAAGGATTTGCCCGCGGCGAGCGCCGCTTCGGCTGCGTCGAGCGCGATGCCTTCGTCTCCCCCAATAAGTTCGACGAATAGATCGATGCCTGGGGACCCCGCCAGAGCCACGCAATCGTCGAACCAGGCAAAGCTTGCAAGATCGATTCCCCGCTGCTTTTTCTTGTGGCGGGCCGAAACTCCGGTAACCAGGATTTGCCGGCCGGTCCGGCGCGCCAGCGCCTCGTCCCGCCGGGCGAGCAGCGTGATAACCGCGGCCCCAACGGTACCGAGACCGGCAACGCCGATGCGCAAGGGAGGCAGCATGGATGCAAAGCCCGCGAAGCCGGGTGGAAGACGACAAATAGCGGCGGCAGAACGGCTTTTTGCCCGATTTTCGCGCCGCGAGCAATGCCGCGCGGAGCCCCCCGCAAGGATGATCTGGGGAAGCGCGCGGCGATAGGCAAAGCTCAATCTGGCGAAATCCAAACCCATTGCCGTCAGGCGGAAACCATGCGGGAATTGCCGGTGCGCGCCCGCCAACAAATAAAACGTCCCCATTCCGGAATACCAAAGCGCCACAGGCGGCGACAGTTTCGGCACGGGAGCGAGGGCGATTCATTTCGTTGCCGATTCGGCCTATGCGCCGGTCTCCCGCAAGCCACGATGCCGATTTGATCGCGAGCTCGCCCGTGGCCACGATCGAAGCCGCCTGGCTCGGATCGTTATCGCGCAGCGGTATTCGAATTTGCGCAACGCCATGCCGTGACCGGGGCGGGCATCGCCGCGACGAACTACGTTGGGATGGCCGCGCTGTAGAGCGGCGGCAAGAAAGCGGCGCTTCTCCTTGTCGCCAACGGTCAAGGAGAGGTGCGCTTCGTCGCGCTCGGCTTGCCAAAATCGGCGGGGCTCAACGACTGTAGCCCCTACGCTTGTGGATGGCTTTGCGCTCATGCACTAACTAATGGAAAATCGACTCAAGGGCTCGTAGTTTGCAGCAGCACGTTGTAATTCGGCATTGCGGGTGGTGGGCCGGTGAGCAAGCACGCAGCAGAACAAGTTCAGTTTCCAGCGGAAGAGGTTTTGCGGCGCGACGATCCGCGGTGGGGACGGTTGCACAGTATCGTTTTCGAAAAATCTTTTCAAATTGGCAACTTCATTCTCTCATCGGGGGTCAGCAGCAACTTCCTATTTCAGTTGCGTCAAACGACAATGCTCGCCGAAGGTGCGACTCTCATCGCGGAGATCGTGCTGGAATATATGCAGCGCCATGGCATTCATTGCATCGGCGGGCCGGTCCAAGGCGCGGTGCCGATCGGACAATCCGTCCTGATGCTTGGTCATGCGAAACAGTACCAAATTCATCATTTCTTCGTGCGCAAGGAGGCAAAAAGACATGGCGCGCGGGAAGCCATTGACGGGTATCCTCTGGATCAGTCCGAGGTCTTGATTGTCGACGATGTGGCCACTAAAGGCGGCTCCATAAATGCAGCAATTGAAACTCTCTGGAAAAAACATCCGAGCTGCGTCGTTAAGCGCGCGCTGGTGATCGTCGACCGGCAAGAAGGAGCGGCCGAGGCACTTCTTGCGACTCGCAACGTCCACTTGGTGTCATTGTTCAAAAAGAGCGATTTCCCGATTCCAAACGAAGGATCGCCTTGATGCAGGATACGTTCTCGAACGCCTTGTCCGAGGCGGCGTCCAAACACATCGCGCTCTCGCCGGCAAGGCGCGAGACTCTGGCGCGGCTGGCGCGTTTGATCATGCGGCGCAATCTGGAGCCAATAAAAGTCAGCGCGTGCTGCGCTTTTGCGACTTGCTGCCGCGGTGGTTTCGAAGGCCCGGCCGGCCGCGCAAAGATCCTGGCCGGCGCCACTCAAATCAGTATGCGTATTTGAAATGTGCCACGGGCCGCTCGCGCGGCCCGTGGTGACCGCGATCATCAAAATTCTTACGGCATCAAAACCTTGTTGATGACATGGATCACCCCGTTCGATTGGAGAACGTCGGCGATCGTGATGCGGGCGGTGCGGCCCTTAGAATCGGTGATGCCGAAGGCCCGGCCTTTTTCCGTGATCGTCAACGGCTCGCCCTGCACCGTCTTGAACGTTGCTTGTCCGCCGCCATCCTTGACGGCTTCCTTCAAGTCAGCCGTGGTCAAGCGGCCCGGCAACACGTGATAGGTGAGTACCGAAACGAGTTGATCCTTGTTCTCCGGTTTCAGCAATGTATCGACGGTTCCTGCGGGAAGTTGCGCGAAAGCGGCGTTGGTTGGGGCAAACACCGTGAAAGGTCCGGGGCCTTGCAGCGTATCGACGAGGCCAGCCGCCTTCACCGCCGCGACGAGCGTCGTGTTGTCCTTGGAGCGTACCGCGTTCTGAATGATGTTTTTGCTTGGATACATGGCCGCGCCGCCGACCATTTTGGTCATTTCGGCGGAAGCGATGCCAGAGATGCCCGCGGCGGCCAGAAAAACCGTGGCGGCGAGCGTCTTGCGATAGGATGTCATCATGTGTTCCTTCTCGGGATCACCGGTTTGATCGTCCGGTATGCCGATCTTTACGGGAGCTGGAGCCGAAAAGTTTCACACGCGCTTATATGACTGCAAAGCGGTATCGCTGCGGTGGAACCGCACGGCCAACCGATTTTGCCGATTGCCGCGTAGGCCGGCCCTGCCGCCGCCAGCAAGGCTTGTACGGCATCAACGTCCTTCCAGAGGCCGTTTCGATGAGATCGAGGCCAGGAAGCCGCGCAAAAAAAAGGGCGGCCCCACGGCCGCCCTCGAGTTGCTTCTTCGGGCCAAAATCAGCACGAATAATACATGTCGAACTCGATCGGGTGCGGGGCCATCTCGAAGCGCATCACCTCGCCCATTTTCAGTTCGATGTAGCTGTCGATGACATCGTCGTCGAAGACGCCGCCCGCCTTGAGGAAAGCGCGATCCTTGTCAAGATTGCCGAGAGCTTCGCGCAGCGAGCCGCACACGGTCGGGATTTTCTTCAGTTCCTTAGGCGGCAGATCGTAGAGATCCTTGTCCATCGCCTGGCCCGGATCGGTCTTGTTCAGGATCCCGTCGAGGCCCGACATCAGCATCGCGGAGAAGGCGAGATATGGATTGGCCGCCGGATCCGGAAAGCGCACTTCGACGCGCTTCGCCTTGGGGTTGGACGAGTACATGGGGATGCGGCAGGAAGCCGAGCGATTGCGCGCCGAATAGGCAAGCAGGACCGGCGCCTCATATCCGGGCACCAGCCGCTTGTAGGAATTCGTCGTCGGGTTGGTGAAGGCATTCAGCGTCCGGGCATGCTTGATGATCCCGCCGATATAATAAAGGCATTCCTGGCTCAAATCGGCATATTTATTGCCGGCGAAGAGCGGTTTGCCGCCTTTCCAAATCGATTGATGGACATGCATTCCAGACCCATTGTCGCCGAACACCGGCTTTGGCATGAAGGTCGCCGTCTTGCCGTAGCTTTGCGCCACCTGGTGGATGCAATATTTGTAGACTTGCAGATGATCGGCAATCTGGGTCAGCGGCGCGAATTTTAGACCGAGCTCATGCTGCGCCGAACCCACCTCGTGGTGGTGCTTTTCCACCTTGGCACCCATCTGCGCCATGGCGGCAAGCATTTCGCCACGCATGTCCTGCGCCGAATCCTGCGGCGGCACGGGGAAATAGCCGCCCTTGGTGCGCATCCGGTGACCGAGATTGCCTCCCTCGTAGGGTGTGTCCGAATTCGACGGAAATTCGGCCGAATCAACAATAAAGCCGGTGTTATAAGGATCGGACCTGAAACGGACGTCGTCGAACACGAAGAACTCGGCCTCGGGACCAAAGGTGGCGGTATCGCCGATCCCCGTGGAAGCGACATAGGCTTCGGCCTTCTTGGCGATGCCGCGGGGATCGCGGTTATAAGGCGCGCGGGTCGTGGGTTCGAGAATGTCGCATATGATCGACATCGTGGGCGCCGCGAAAAACGGATCCATCGCTGCTGTTGCCGGATCCGGCATCAGGGTCATGTCGGATTCTTGGATTCCCCTCCAGCCGGCGATCGACGAACCGTCGAACCCCAAACCTTCCGAAAACGTATCCTCGTCGAAGATCGTCACGTCGAAAGTCACATGCTGCCACTTGCCGCGCGGATCGGTAAAGCGGAGATCGACGTATTTTACATCATGGTCTTTGATGTTTTTTAGCACATCCTTGGCGGTCTTCATGTTTTACCCTCTCTTCTTGGAATTAGGCGTATTGGGCGGGGCATTGGGCTTGCGAGATTTCGCGGCAATCCAGAGGATCAAATCGCGTCGTTTCCGGTTTCCCCGGTCCGGATGCGAATCGCGTTTTCCACGTCCGAGATGAATATTTTTCCGTCGCCGATCCGTCCCGTTTGCGCGGCTTTCCGGATCGCATCGGCGGCGAGATCGGCGGTGGCGCTGGAAACGACCACTTCGATTTTCACCTTGGGCAGGAAATCGA
>JBQTKC010000232.1:0-6538 GCA_052386575.1 Beijerinckiaceae bacterium | reverse complement strand
CTCCGGACGGGGGCGCCGCGGCGGGGAGGCGGCGAACTTCGCGGTGCAACACGACGCCGCGGCTCCCCAAACAGGCCTTCTTTCACCTCCGCCGCATCAAAAGCTTAAATTCTTCGAGGTCCCCTCTTGAGAATTGGTATGCGACCTTAAATAGAACCGAAAAGATAGTATTGAAACCATCATTTATTGGTTTGCGTCGGTAAGAAACTGTTGAACCTTAGAGCAATCGCAGACTCTGTTGAACCATTTTGGGGGAAACGGTACAGCGCACGCATTTGCTCCGGGTGGACAACGCCATCGACAATGGAAAGACGTCTCGGTTTTGTGTAGGGGCAGGCGCGGACCGATTGGGTTCTTTTCCGGTACGCAAATCCGGTAAGGGAAATGAAGTCTAATCGGGCCTGACCGGACAAACCGGGTAGTTGACCATGACTGAGGGGCCCCCTTGGCGGCTCGACTCAGCGTTCCGGGAAAAAAATTTCTCCCTTTCCGAGAGCCGCCATGTCTCCGGCGAAACGGATGAGCGGGCGGGAAAGAAGCCTCGCCGCGGCGCGGCTTTGCGGGCGCAGCAGACCCGCGAAGAGGCTGGCGAAGGCCAAGTCATGCGTACCGCAATCGACGAACGCGGGTCCGAGTTCCGGCGGGTTCGCGAGCACGATCGTGCCCCGCCGCATGAGGTAACCCGGTAGGCTGCCGCATTCCCCGAGCACGACCAGCGTTCCGGCGATCATCCGGCTGCCCGGATAATCCCCGGCGGAGCCTTCGATCACGATTGTGCCGCGCCGCAGGCGATCGGCGGCGCGCTCGCCGGCGCTCCCGCGCACGATCAACAGGCCGCCGGTCATCCCCTCCATCTCGCCTTCGAGCGGCGCCCCGAGAAAGCCGCCGGCATTGCCCGAGATCTCGAGTCTGCCTCCGGACATGGCGGATCCCGCGAAGGGGCCGCAATCGCCATTGACCACGAGATTGCCGCCGCTCATGTTGCGGCCAGGCGCTTTGCCGCAATCGCCTTCGACGAGGATTTCCCCGGCCTTCATATCCTTGCCGATGTTGTCGAGGCGGGATGACCCGCCCTCGAACCGGATCGAGTCGACGCCGCCGGACCGGATTTTAAAAATATCGCCGGCGGTAATTTTTTCGCGGGTGGTCTGCACTTCGATCTCCGCAATCTCCTTCTGCAATTTGCCGGCGAGCAGATGCGGGACGAGAGGAGCGAGGTCAAGCCTTTGACCGGGCTCCTGCTTAAGGGTGAAGAGGAGCGGTTTCACGGCAACAGATCCTTCAGATGAAAGTGGAAAGGGCCGAGCTTGCCGCCGTAATTGCCGGCGCCGACGCGCACCGCGCCATGTTCCGGCCCGAGCTTCACGATCGCGGCTAAGCCTGCGCGCATGGCACTGGCGACGGCCTCTTCCGTCAACCCGTCGATGACGATTTCGAGAACGCAGCCGACATCCTCGTCGAGACTCGACCTCACCGCTCCGCGCAGTGTCGGGCAATACGCGTCATTGGTCGACGCCATCATGGCTTTGTATTTCGAGCCGACCTTGGAGCCGGACCGCACGATGCCGCCGGGGAAAGGCAGAATGACGCCCTCGACGCCGTTCATCGCCGCGACCGCAAGTTCGGCGGCGCGCATGGTCGTCTTGGCGGTCGCACCCATGATCAGGAGATTGCCGCCGCCAACCGCTCTCTTGGTGAGCCCCGTCGCCGCCTCGCAAAGGAACTCGCCATCCATGACCGGAATGCGCCAGAAGTGGCGGCCGGCGAACTTTTTTGAGACTTGCCAGCCATCGCCGAAATAGCGAAGAGAATCGCCTAGCGGCAATCTATCGGCGCCGTCGAGATCGGCATAACAGGCGGAGCCGGGCGATGTCAGGACGCATTGGCCGGCGCGGTTGACAAGCTGCGTCTGCAAAGTATCGCTCGACATGGCGAACATGAGGACGCGGACGCCTGGGCGCCCGTCGGGCGTTTCTTTCCCCGGCCGTTCGCAATCGATGCCCGCCTCGGCGCCGCAGCCGATAACGGAGGTTGCAAACCCGGTCATGGTCACTGCCGCCTGCCTTGCCCAGCGGCGATTGGGCGCGGTGATCAGGATTGCCGTGCCGCGCATCGGAAAGGCTTCGGCGAAACTATCGTCGATGCGGACGCCATTTCTTTTCAACGGGCGCATGCGACCTCCGCGAAGGCATCGGCACGCGGAAGCAGATGCTCTTTGACCACGAACAAGTCGCGCGAATTGCCAAAGTGGCGGTCGTAATAGCCGGCAAGGCGGCGATCGATCGCCTTATCGTAGCCGGGAGTGACCTTGAGCGCCTTGCCCCAGCGATAATGGCTGACGCGCCCGTCGCGCACGACAAGATCGCCGTCCTTGAAAACAAGATGCGCAAATCGAAACATTTTCGCCAAATCCTTGTCCGGCGAATAGACGGCGATATCGGCGAGGCCGCCTTCGCCAAGATGGCCGCGATCCGTAAGGCCGAGCAGGTTTGCCGGCGCGGCGCGGGTCATGGTGGCGATCTCGCCAAAAGTGTATTCGCGCGCGATTGACGGCAGCGTCGTCATGGCGAGCGCGTCTTGCGGCAGCCGCGCGATTGCCTCGGCGCGGGCGTCACGGCTCATGATCAGCGCGAATATCTCCGGATAGGTCGTAAACGGCGCGCCGTTTGGATGATCGGTCGTAAAAAATACCCGCCACGGATCATCGATCAGCAAGAACAATTCCAATCCGCAAGCCCATTGCACGGCATTGGCGAAATCATTCTCGCGATAGAGATACGGAACGATGCCGCCACCGTTTCCATCGCCATCGTGGATCACGGATTTTTTCGGGCGTGCCATTTCGGCGCCATTGAACTGGCGCAGCACGTCGGCCGAAATGGTGACCGTTTGCCGGAACATGACTTGGCCGACATCAATCGTAACATTGGGCGCGGCGTTCACGGCCGCGGCGAGTTCGGCGGCGGCGGACGAAAAGCCCCGGTCGCCTTCGGCTCCGTATGAGTAGAATTGCAAATGCGCGAAGTGCAAGCGTTCGCCCCGCGCGGCTTCGATCGTCGCAAGCGCGGTCGCGACATTGCCCGGAATGCCGAGATTATTCGTGTGCAGATGCAGGGGGTGCGGGACCTGGAGATCGACTACCGCCCGCTGCAAGGCCTCGACAATTTGGCGCGACGTGAGACCGTAGAACGGCACCACATCGTCGAGGCTAAATGTCCGCGCATTGTATTTGAACGCCGCCGCCCCGCCCGCGTTGATGCATTTGACGCCAAGGCTTTGGCTCGCTCCCAAGGCAGACGCGACGTAATCGGCCACCGCCGCTTGCCCTTCGCCATCGCGCAGCAAGGACAACAGGAAATCGTCGTTGCCAAGGACTGTCAGTGTCCCTTTGTCGATGATCGGAATGTCGGAGAGTTCGAGATGGGCTTGGAGCGCCTGATGCGGGACAATGGCCGGCTCGATCACCGTGGTGAAGCCCATCGAAGCATAGATTGTCCCGGTCTCGAACGTCGACCATTTGGCGGTGCAAAGCGGCAGCGCGCGGGGGTTCGGCAAATGGTTTTGATGTTTTTCGGGAAGCAGCAGGCGCGCGGTGTTCACATTGCCGCCGGCGATATGGGAATGAATATCGATCGCGCCGGCCATGACGATCTTGCCAGAGACGTCATGCACTTCGTCCGCGAGCCTGCCTGCCGGCGCCGCGACGATGCGGCCGCCTTCGATCCATAGATCGCCTGTCTCGTCCCGCCCGTTCACCGGATCGACAATGCGGCCGCCTTTTAGGAGGGTCAGCATGAGGCGGCTCCATCGAGGTGTTGCGCGATTTGGCCGACGACCGCCGCGACCGAAAGTGCGGGGCTTCGATGCGAGGCGAGGCGGCCGACAAGGGAACTCGTTTCCCGCGCAAACTCCGCTCCGTCATGATCCATTCCGGGGCGGCCCACTTCGACGCAGACTTGCGGCTCGCGCGCGAAAGGCGTGTGCGGAGAGGAAAGCGCGACAAGCGGAATATTTCTCTTCCATGGCGGCGCCTCGGGGCAATAGGCGGATATCCACAGCGCGGCATCGGCCTCGCCGCTCTCGATCATGCGGGTTGCGTCGAACCGCCATGCGTCGTGCTCGGGAAAGCCGCGGCCGAAGGATGTCCGCACTGGAAAGCCGGTCATCCAACCGGATGCCTGCACGACGCCCGCCGCATTGGAATCGCAGCCGAGAGGCAGCCCGGAAAAACGCGTCGTCTTGTTGAGATCGCGGATCAGGCCATGCAGCATTTCGATCGCCAGGCTATCGAACTCATCGCCGCCCCAAACAACGACGCCAAAACGCGCATTCTTGAGAACCGCCGCGAATTCGTCGAGCTTGCGCAGCATCCGCTTGGCGCAACTTACTGGCTTGCTCGCGGCGCGCGCGCGCAAGGCGGCGAGAGTCATATGCAAATTCGATGAGTCAAGAGTTTCGATTGTCAGGCCGACCGCCTTTGCGCCGCCCCGTGCAGGGGCGATCCACAACAGTTTGCGCGGCTCGCGGGCAAGATCGAACGGCGGGATTTCGGCGGCCGACAGTCGCTCCAACATTGCCGGCCAGATATTTGTCAAATCCTTGCCGACGAAGAGCAAGACATCGGCGCGCAGACGCGCCTCGTTCGGCGAAGTATACATGAGCCCCGCCTGGCGCATGACGTCGAGGTCCGCGAAAATTTGCGCCGAATGCATGTGATCATAGGCGCCGCGAAGCTTTTCGGCGAGAAGAACGGAAGCGCGGGCGCCCGCGACATCGGTGCCGAGACCGGCGATGACAGGCAAGCGCGCAGCGGACACTATCGCCGCCGCGCGCGCGATTGCCGCCGCAAGTGAAGCTGGCTTGCCGTCTATCCGGGCTTCACTCATCGCTCCTCCCATTCTCTCATGCTAAACACGTTCATCGCTTGGTTTCGCGGGATCAAAAAAATTGACGCTTTTCCGAGGCCTTGCCCGCCGGCCCCCGCTTCGATGCGACTCACGCCTACGTCATGCCGTCAATCCATGCAAGACGGCGATTAATTTTTGATGGCGTCTGTCGCGGGACGATTTTGCCGCGGCCATGGCCGGGGACGCGGCAATGATCGTTGACGCAGATGCAATAGTATGCCCTTACGCCCACTTTTGGAGAAAGCGCGGGGTTGAGGAATTCTTTGTTCGAGGCGAAACCAAACCGGCGGGAGAAGTCCATGCAGTATCAAAAGACAGTTCGCGATATTACGGGAGCCGCGGCGGCTGCTCGCGCACAAGAGGCTGCCCGCTCCGGCTGGCGAGGGGTAAGCGATTGGCTTGCGTACAAGGGCCGGCCCCCGGCCCGTCCGGCCACGCCGCCAAAGGCCCCGGCGGCGGCGCCAAAAGAACCCCCGGCGCCAGCTCCCGGCGCGCCGAAGCCACCCGCGAAGGAAGCCGATGAGGGAGAAAAATAGGCGGTTGAACGTGGCGGCCTCGATTCTTTGGAACACAAGGTGGTTGAGCGCCTCACGGCGTCTCTCGTGGCGCGCGAAGGACTTGGCGAGAGCGCGCCAGTTCGCCATATTGGCATAGGTCCTGGCGCGTCCGTACGGCCTTGCAAGGCGCGAACCGGCCAAGAAAGCATTCGTTCCGTCTCGATTGGTGTGCGAAGGCAGCTCGATGCACGTCATCGAAATTGATTTTTGCGACCCCGCCGGCGCCGCGCACGCGCTTCGCGATCTGCCGTTTTTGACCTTTCTCGATAGTTCAATGGCCGACAGGAAGCTTGGCCGCTATAGTTTTGTCGCGGCGGATCCCTTCGCCCGCTTCGTGGCCGGTGAGGCGGGGGAGGGCTGGGCCTCGCGCTTAAAATCCATGGTGGCGGCGAACAGAACGGCGTCCTTGCCCGGATTGCCTCCTTTTCAGGGCGGCGCCGCCGGACTTTTTTCCTATGAGCTTGGGCGCAGTTTGGAGCGGCTGCCGGCACCCGCCTTGGACAAACTCGCTTTCCCCGATCTTTCGCTCGGGCTTTATGATGTTGTCGTCGCCTTCGACTTGATCGCGCGGCGCGGATTCATTCTGTCAACCGGTTTACCCGAGGAGGAGGGCCCGTCGCGCGAGCGGCGGGCTATCGAGCGCGGGCGCTGGTTCGAGGCGCGGCTCCGGCGCGCCAAAATTGCACCTCCGGCGGGGAATATGTCGCTTGATGGCTGGACCAGCAATTTCACACGGGCGAGCTATGAGCTTATGGTTCGCGAAGTCATCGAGCGGATTTTCTCTGGCGATATTTTTCAAGCCAATATCGCGCAGCGGTTCGAAGCACCGGTCGCCCCGGACTTCGATCATTTTGGCTTCTACCGCCGCTTGCGCACGCTCAATCCGGCCCCTTTTTCGGCCTACCTCGACCATGAGGATTTCATCATCGCCTCGGCCTCGCCCGAGAGATTTCTGAAAGTTGAGGAAGATCGCGTCGAGACCCGGCCGATCAAAGGCACCAGGCGCCGCTTCAATGATGCCGTGCTCGACGCCCTGCACGCGCGGGCGCTTACCGAGAGCCGCAAAGATCGCGC
>JBQTKC010000231.1:0-2138 GCA_052386575.1 Beijerinckiaceae bacterium | reverse complement strand
GTGACAAACGCCGGCGGCGAAATCGATGTGCTTGACCCGGCCGCCTATGGCCCCGTGACCATCACCAAGGCGATCAGCATTGTCAACGACGGCGCTGGCACGGCCGGCATCACGGCCGGATCCGGCGCCGCCATCACCGTCGGTGCCGGCGTGAGCGACAGCGTTCATTTGCGCGGTCTGACTATCTCGGGCCTTGGTACTGGAGCAAGCGGCGTCCTGTTCAGCTCCGGCCTAAACCTCGCGATCGAAAACTGCGTCATCTCGAATTTTACCTCCGCCGGACTCGCGATCACGCCCACCACATCGAGTACCTTCTCGGTGTCGAATACGATTGCTTCCAATAACACCGGGGCTACGGGGATCTTGGTCGCGCCCGTGGGAGCGGCGGTCGTCAGCGGCGTCCTCAGCAATGTCACGGCCAACAATAATGGCAGCGGAATCTTCGTGTCGGGCACCGGGGGGACAGCGCTCAATGTCACCATTGCCGACAGCGTGGCTTCCAACAACACCTCTCTCGGCGTCTTGGCGAGCGCCGCAGCCGTTGCCGTCTTGCTGCGCAATGTCGTCGCCAGCAATAATGCCAGTACGGGGATTGCGGTCAGTGGTTCCACTATTCGGGCCGCGCAATCGGTGGTCACAGGGAACGGGACAGGAGTGAACGCGGCCATCGGCACCGTGGCGTCTTACGGCGACAACAACATCAATGGCAACACGACTGACATCACGGGCGCTCTAACCCCCGTCGCCACGCAATAACGAACCGTCAGCGCCGGGGAGTGTCTTCTCCGGCGCTACGGGCGGCCTTGCTCGCGGCGCGGCGTGCGCGAGCGGTGCTCGACCTGCCCCCGCCAAATTAGAGCGTCCCAAGAGTCTTTTTTAATTCTGCTTTGAACAAATGGGCTAATTCGGGATCGGCGAGGGCGAAGGCCACATTGGCGCAGAGAAAGCCAAGCTTTCCGCCACAATCGTAGGTTTTGCCATCGAAGCGCACGCCATGAAACGCTTGGCTCCTGGCGAGTAGCTTCATGCCGTCAGTCAGCTGAATTTCGCCGCCGGCACCCTTCTCGCCCCTTTCGAGAATGGGGAAAATTTCCGGACCGAGCACATAGCGCCCCGAGATAATGAGATTTGAGGGCGCCGTTCCCTGCGGCGGCTTCTCGACCATTGCGGTGATCTCGAACGTCGAGCCAAAATCCGTGCCGATGGAGACGACCCCATATTGATGGGTTTCGTCGCTCGGCACTTCCTCGACGGCGATAATATTGCCGCCATGTTTTTCATAGGCCGCGACGCATTGGGCGAGGCAGCGGCCTTGCGTTCCCGCCAAGGTCAGCATGTCGGGCAGCAGCACCGCGAAAGGCTCATTGCCGACGATTTCGCGCGCGCACCAGTCCGAGTGGCCGAGGCCGAGCGGAACCTGCTGACGGGTGAAGCTCGTTGCGCCGGGGGCCGGAAGATCGGCCGCCAAGGCCTGCAATTCCTTCAGCTTGCCGCGCTTTTTCAAAGTGTCGTCGAGCTCATAGGAGATGTCGAAATGATCCTCAATGACCGCTTTGTTGCGCCCGGTCACGAAAATAAAATGCTCGATTCCCGCCTCGCGCGCTTCCTCCACGACATGCTGGAGTACCGGGCGATCGACAACGGTCAACATCTCCTTTGGAATCGATTTGGCGGCCGGGAGAAATCTTGTTCCCAGCCCCGCGACAGGGAAAACGGCCTTGCGAATGCGTAGCGTCATCAATCATCCACAACGATGTGCCTCGATTTGGAAGGGAGGCTCGCGCAACAATGTAGCACAAGGGTGACCGTTTTTTGTTGCTTTTGCTCGCTGGGAGGGACGCCGGGAGCCGCGGAGGGCGCAGGTCTAAGGCGGAATGCCGGCGGCGACCCCGTAATCCAATGAATTCGGGCCCTCATGGTGGCCTGCTGGGCAGTGCGGCTACATTTTGACATGAAGGGCACACGATCTTAATGGGCACTGGAGACCGCCGTCACCCCGCACGCCGGCAAAGCTGTCGGTAGCTAATTAAGTTGGCCGGATTTGGCAGCACATCAAATGTCCGCTGCTTCTGCTTTTGTTCTGCCGTGGGCGGGGCGGGCAAGCCGAAGACTTGTCCAGGCCGTCCACAGGCTAGCCG
>JBQTKC010000230.1:0-2330 GCA_052386575.1 Beijerinckiaceae bacterium | reverse complement strand
CATCTCGTCCTTGCCGGGCGAAGCGGCGCGGCGAGCCCCGAGGCGCGGGAGGCAATCGCAATTCTCAAAGCACGCGGCGTCAATGTCCACGCCGAGGCACTCGACGTCGCCGATGCGGCGGCGGTCGAGAAGCTCATCTGGAAGTTTGGCCGCACCCTGCCGCCGCTTGCCGGCGTGTTTCATGCCGCAATGGTGCTCGACGATGCGTTGATCGCCAAGCTCGATGCCGAACGGCTGAAAAAAGTGTTGGCGCCGAAAGTGACCGGCGCCGAGAACCTCGACCGGCTGACCCGGGATCTGCCGCTCGATTATTTCGTTCTATTCTCCTCGGCGACCACGGCAATCGGCAATCCGGGCCAGGGCAGCTATGTCGCGGCCAACGGCTTTCTCGAAGGGCTCGCGCGGCAAAGAAGAGCGGCGGGCTTGCCCGCCCTCGCCATTGCCTGGGGAGGGATCGAAGACGTGGGCTTGCTGGCGCGAAACCGCGTTGTCAAGGACATGCTTGCGAACCGCGCGGGGGTCAAGCCGATGATCGCCGGCGACGCCCTCAATTTTATGGGAGAAGCCCTCGCGAATCCGGGCATGGCCCTCGACGAGGCGGTTCTCGTCATTAGCGAAATGAATTGGTCGACCGCGCGGGCTCATTTGCCGCTGCTGCAATCGCCAACCTTTAGCAGGCTCGTTCGCGCGGACGAGACGGCTGCCACGGACAACCGTGGAAAAGTGGACATCCGCGCCCTGGTCGCGACGCTCCCGCTAGAAGAAGCGCGCAAACAAGTCATCGGCGTGATCGTCGAGGAAATTGCGCATATTCTGCGGCTCCCGCAAGAAAACTTGAACCGCGGCAAGCCGCTTGCCGATATTGGCCTCGATTCACTGATGGCTGTTGAGTTGGGGGCCACCTTGGAGGAGCGCTTGTCCTTCGAGGCTCCGCTGTCGGCGTCGGCTGGCGGATTCACTGTCACGGAGTTGGCCGACCACATTCTCGGGCTTTGCATGAATCCCGCGGCTGAAGAGGAGTCCGTGGCGCAAGGTCTCGCCGAGCGCCATCTCGGCAAGGGAATTGACCCCGTGGCCCTCGAATCGCTGACCGTCCTCGTGGAAGATCGAAGCCGCGATCTTACGCAGATTTTGCCCTAGACGGGCTTGGCAAGAGGCGGACGCGAACGCCGCCTGACGAATCGTTCGGCTGGAACGCAAAGCCGCCGCGTGGCGGCCGCTGGCGCCTTGTCATTGGTGCGCGGAGCAGACGCGGCCTTCTGTCTCAAATTCCTGCCGCAATATAATTCAATTGCGTTTTATGCTATTTGCTCGAACGTTTTTTAACCGGACTATGCTCTTTTTCGTGCGGCCTGCTGGCACCCCGAAGGGGACGCAATCGAAAAGGACAAATCATGCGCACCGAGACTTTGAAACATGCGATGGCACTCGGCGCTGCCGGTGCACTTGTTGCCGGCGCGGTCGCGATCGCCACGGCAAGCCCGGCGCGGGCTATGCCGGCTCTGCCGAACACGGCCGCGGTGAGAACAGCGGAATCGAACCCGCTGACCGATGTCCGCTATTACCGTCGCGGCCATCGCCGTCAATGCTGCTACCGGTGTGGCTACTGCGGCCGGGCGTATGCTTACCCCTATTCGTACAACCCTTATTCTTATTATTATCCCTATTTTTATCCTTATTACTACACTTATCCTCTCTACGGCTTTGGCGGGTGGTGGGGCAGCTGGGGTTGGTAAAGGCGTAGCCATCGTAGCGGCAAGAGCGCGAATTGAGCGCTCGGGAGCTGCGGGAAGGCTTTCGAGGAAAAACACGCGGTGCGTGGTCGTGCCCGCCGCCACCGCGAGATAGAGCATGAACGTAAGAAAGCTGAACCACAGGGTCTGTACACGCTCGGCCGAATGATTGAGCGCGGCAGCCAAAGCCTCTAATACAAGATCTCCCTGACGTGAATCCGCGCCGATGGCCGTCATTGCGAGCGAAGCGAAGCAATCCAGTCCCCTTACCGTGCTTCTGGATTGCGTCGTCGCTTCGCTCCTCGCAATGACGCTCCTCACCATGAATCGTCACAGACCTGGTATAAAGCCTAATCACTTGCCGCAAACGGGGCAATGCCCGCTGCGGCCAAAACTTTGTTCTTGAACCAGGATGTCGCTTGTGATTGCGCCAATGCTGGTGGCGCCGGTAAGCGCCATTGCCACCCGCGTTTCCGCCTCCATCAGTTGCAGCATGTGCGCTACGCCTGCTTCGCCCCCGCCCGCAAGCGCAAAGGCCCAGACGCGGCCGAGCAGCACGGCGCTCGCGCCCAAAGCCAGCATACGGACAACATCCAA
>JBQTKC010000229.1:0-6514 GCA_052386575.1 Beijerinckiaceae bacterium | reverse complement strand
CTTCGCGATTTCCAAAGCGCCTCCGGTTGCGCGGCGCCGCGAACGCTCAGTCGAGCGCGATGGACAAGGCCTCGCGGCCCTTTGGCGTATCGACGACCTGCATCTTTACGGGCTGGCCTTCGGCAAGGTCTTGGATGCCCGCCGGGCCGAGGATCGAAATATGGACAAAAATGTCCTTGCCGCCGTCATTCGATTGGACGAATCCAAAGCCCTTGTGGTCATCGAACCACTTGACCGTCCCCGTGATCGAAACCGCGGTTGAAGGATCGGGGGCGCGGCGCTGCGGGCGGGGTGAATCGCCATACCCGCGCGACGGCGGCGCCCGTTCCGCCGCTCCAGCGGTATCAACCTCGAGGACACGTGTGACTTGAGCGCCTTTCACGCTATTGCTCACATTTACCTTCATGCTCGCGCCTGGGGGAACCGACTCATATCCCGCAACCTGAAGCGCGCCGATATGGAGGAACGCGTCGCCGGCTCCATTGCTCAACTCGACGAACCCGAAACCTTTCTCGGCCTTAAACCATTTGACGACCGCATCGATGCTCGGCCCGCTTGGCGGCGCCATTTCCTGAGGGCCGCTTCCGGCTCCGAAGCTCGCTCGCGGGGTTCGGCCAGGCCGCGGCGAATCATAGGGCGACGGCCCATCGTCATCGAAACCGCGCTTCTTTGGTCCCCGAAAATCTCTACCTTTGCTCATGATGTGCCTACTCGTCTCCGCCTTAAATCGTAAACTACCAAGCAACTGGCGCGGTTGCCCCCGCTAGATGACTCCGGCGCATCGGCCACAGTTTCCAAAAACGCGCACGCCGAAAAGACCAGCCCCGCAAGGGTGCCAGCCCAAAAGCGTGCCAATGGTCGTTGTTCCAAATGCCGGAAATCCCGTGTTCCGCAAAACATAGCAATTACCGGCCTGCTTGGCTACTCATATCGGCACCGTTTGCAGCCGGGCGATCGGAAAAGACTAATGGCCAAGGTAGCAATTCGCATAATGTTTATTATGGAATATCAATTCATATCCGAGCATGAACATTTGATATCCGCGATTTATGGCACGACGATGCACAATGACGTTAAAATTGACCGGCGCATTTCAGGCGCGAATGCGCATGCCATCGAAAGCGGGTTCGACGTTTGCGGGAAGCTCGCTTTTGAGCCGCGCGTAATCGAGATCGCTATGAAGATTGGTGAGAATCGCTCGTTTGGGCCGCAACTTGGCAATCCAGTCAAGGGTTTCCGGCAACGAAAAATGACTGGGGTGCGGCGTGTAGCGCAAGGCGTCGACGATCCACAGGTCGAGCCCCTCCAGAAAGCCCAGGCTCTCGGATGGAACGCCGTTTAGATCGGGCGAATAGGCCACCGTGCCAAACCGGAAACCGAGCGCGTTTATCTCGCCATGTTCAACCTGGAACGGAATGGCTTCCAGCGCTCCACCAGGGCCATTTAGTTTGACCGAGTAGCCTGTTAGCAGCCGAAGTTCATTCAGCAATGGAGGATAATAACTGCCGGGGGGCGTTTCGAAAATATAGCCGAAATTCGGGCGCACGATCGCGGCGGTGGCGGCGTCCATATAGAGGTCGATTTTTCGCCGCGCCTTGATGACCAAAGGCCGGATCTCGTCGATTCCGTGGATATGGTCGGCGTGCGAATGGGTGAGCAGGATGGCGTCGACCCGGCCGATGCCAAGTTCAAGCAATTGTTCGCGCAGATCTGGAGACATGTCGACGAGGACTTGGGTGGACGCGCCATTCTCGCCTGCGCGCTCGACAAAAATCGAACAGCGCCGGCGCCGGTTTTTCGGATTGTTGGGATCGCAGGCGCCCCAGCCTTGGCCGACGCGCGGAACCCCGCCCGAGGATCCGCAGCCGAGGATGGTGAAGGTGAGGCTCACGCCGCTGCCGCGCCGATCGCGGGAGCAGGCATTTTGGAAAACAAACGCAGCGCGTTGGCGCTCGTTGCCGCGGCGATCGTTTGCACCGAGACGCCCTTCACGCCGGCCAATACTTGGGCGGTCGCCGCGACAAATGCCGGTTCGTTGCGCTTGCCGCGATAGGGAACCGGCGCGAGATAGGGTGCGTCTGTCTCGACCAGCACCCTGTCCACCGGCACCGCGCGGGCGATGTCCCGCAATGCTTGCGAATTCTTAAACGTCAAGACGCCGGAAAACGAAATATGGAGCCCAAGCGACAACGCGGTCTCGGCCAGTATGGCGGACGACGTAAAGCAGTGGAGAACCCCCGCAAAAGGGCCCTTCCCCATCTCGTCAGTTAGGATCGCGGCGAGATCGGCGTCCGCGTCGCGGGCATGAATGACAATCGGCAGCCCGCTTTGCCGGGCGGCCGCGATATGGGTGCGGAAAACCCTTGCCGCGATGTCGCGCGGGGTTTTGTCATAATGATAATCGAGTCCGGCCTCGCCAATTCCGACGCATTTTTTGTGGCGGGCGAGATCGGCAAGTTCGGCGGACGTAACCTCTTCCTCATGTGCGTAATGCGGATGCGTCCCAACCGTGCAAAAGACGTCGTCATAGGCCTCGGCGAGGCCGCGAATCGTCGCGAATTCCGAAACGCGCGTGGAAATGGTGATCATCCGCTTCAGCCCGGCGGCGCGGGCGCGTTCGACCACGGCGTCGCGCCCGGCGGCGAAATCCGGAAAATCGAGGTGGCAATGAGTGTCGACCAACATAATTGCCTCAAAAAACTTGCCGCCTGGCAGCCAAGGATGGCGCCGGGCGCCAAATTACCGGCCTCTTGCGCTGCCAACCGACCCTCCATGTGTTGCATTGATGTCAAATTGGCAATTCGTTTATATTTCGGGCGCGATCTTATCGAAGTTTTGACGAAATTACGAGCCCACTATCCGGCGGACGGCGGCGTCCACTCTGGCACTGCTAGTGATGAAGAACAGGGTGAAGGGTTTGGCAAACGTCCGGCAAAGTGGCCTCATGGTCAAACCCGTCGCCAGCTTGCCATAGAAAACACAATCAAATTAGGGGGTTCCCTCATGTCTGTTGTGCCGTCAATAATCGTTCTCGCAATAACAGTTCTGCTCGTTTTTCGCCGCGAGCTCACTCAGCCCCTGGCCCGCTCCGACCGGCGCCATTCGAATCGAGAGCCAGCGCCGCGTCCGGCAGCTAGACGGGCTTCCCGCAACGCGGCTTGCTGAGCCTTTCCGCCGCGTCGCCCTAGAAAATCCGGCCAGGGCCATTCAGGGCCGCGCTGAGGCATCTGGCGTCGAGATCCGGACATACACAAGGGCAGCGCCCTTGGCGAGACACGCTGGCAAGGGCGGCCGATCGAAAATGTAGGTCGCCGGGACGTTTGCCCAAAGCGACGGCGCTTGGGGCGCCGCAGTTGGCAAAGCCGGCCACACTGACATCAGCCAGCCGTAGCGCGTAGGCCACACAAAAAAGCCCTCGCGTGGTCTCGGCCGCGCGTTTATCCTGACACGAATCGCCGCGCCCCGGGGCGGCCCACAACCCCGCGCGAGAATGACGGAAGCTCTTGTCCGACGCACCGATGCGCATGCTCTTTCTGCGGGATTACCGATCCTTTACTGGCGGGCATTTGAAATACCTTCACTACCTCAACCATACGCTGGCTATCGAAAGCCTTCGGCCGGAGCTTTTCATCACGCCGCAATCGGCGGCGGACGCGAGCAATATTTTTCTCGCCTCTGGAACGCCGATCGTGTCGCGGCTCTTGCCCTCGGACACCTATTTCGTCGCGGGCCTGGATTGGGCCGTGCTTGACGCCGCGTACATCGACACGCGCGGGAGCGCGGTCGTCAACCTGGTGCAGGGCGTGCGCCACGCCGATCCGGCCGACCCGAGGTACCCCTATCTCTCACGGCAGGCGTTGCGCATTTGCGTCAGTCCGGAGATCGAATCGGCGTTGCGGGCGACCAGGCGCGTCAATGGTCCCATTGTCTCCATCCGCATCGGGCTCGACCTCAAAGAGCTCGAGGCCATGACGGCGCCAAAAAAACCGGGCCGCGTTTTCATCGGCGCGGCAAAGGCGCCCGCGTTCGGCGTCGAGATCGCCGCTGCACTCTCCGTCGCAATTGGCCTTGACGTGGATCTGGCGACGACTCCGCTCGACCGCCGCGGCTTTCTCGCGCGGATGGCGGAGGCGGAAATTTGCGTCCTGCTGCCGCTGGCTCAGGAAGGCTTCTTTATGCCTGCTCTCGAAGCGATGGCGTTAGGGGCCGCCGTCGTCGTCCCGGACTGTATCGGCAATCGCTCGTTCTGCCGGCATGAGGAGACCTGCGTCATGGCCGACGCGGCGGCGCCGGCGATCGCCGCGGCGGCTCGCGCGCTGGCCGCCGACGCGCCGCTTCGCGCGCGCCTCGCGCGCGGCGGACGGGCGGAGGCGTCGCACTATTCGATGATTCGCGAACGCGAGACCTATATTGCCGAGGTCTCGCGCTATTTAGAAGATTGGCATCGTCGATGAACACCGCGCTTTTGTCCGGGCTGCCGCGCTCTGGCACGACGCTGGTCTGCGCGTGCCTCAACGAGTTGCCGGACTGCATTGCGCTCGCCGAGCCCATGTCGCCGTCCACGCATGGAAACGTTGATCTTCTCCTCGACGAAATCGATGCATTTGTCGCCAGCGCGAGAACCCGGGCGCTGGCGGAGGGAAAGGCGTGCTCGAAGACGGTCGGAAAAGTCGTCGCGCCCGACAATTGGTTTGAAAAGCCGACGCTGGATGGTCGCCTGCGAGCGCCGCTGGCGTCGCTTAAAGACATAGACATCGGCAAACCTCTTTCGCCCGGCTTCGGGCTATTCATCAAGCACCCCAGCCTCTTCACGGCGGTGTCCGGGCGGCTTCAAGAGCGTTATCCGCTTTACGCCATCGTGCGCCACCCGCTCGATGTCCTTGCGTCATGGCAAACAGTGGACATTCCGTGCCATCAAGGACGCATCCCGGTGGGCGAGTGTTTCGCGCCCGACTTGAAGCGCAGACTCGACGCGATCGCGTCGCCGCGGGAGCGCCAGCTTACCTTGCTGCGCTGGTTTTTCGACATATACGGCGCGTTTCCGCGCGACCGCGTCATTCGTTATGAAGACCTGATAGCCGATCCCGCGGCGGCTTTGGCGCGCCTGCACGCGAAGCACGCGCCGATTAACATCGTCATTTGGGCCGAGCGTCCTGAGACGCGCTACCCCGGTGTCGACCTTGCTTCGCTGGCGCGCGATCTTCTCGCACTGTCGCCGGCGATCGAGACCTTCTATCCCAATTTCGCCGAGAGCCTGGATCAGCATCTCTCGTCTCGCCGCGAAAGCGGGCCTCGCGCCGAGGGCCAGCCGTGACACAAAGATTGCAATTCTTCATTGCCGGCGTGCAGAAGGGCGGAACGACGGCGCTCGATCGTTTCCTACGCGGCCACCCGTCCATTCAAATGGCGGTCCATAAAGAGCCGCATTTCTTCAATCAAGACGAGACGGTCAACTGGGCGGCTCCCGACTACGCGCGTCTGCATCGGCTATACGACTGGAGCGACGCGCGTCCACTCGCGCGGGGCGAAGCCACGCCGATCACGCTCTATTGGCCACGCGCGCTTGAGAGAGTGCGCGTCTATAATCCGGCGGCGCGCCTGATCATCAGCCTCAGGCATCCCTCGTACCGGGCGTTCTCGCATTGGCGCATGGAGTCGAAGAGGGGCGATGAGCGCCTGTGCTTCGAGGAGGCGATCGGCCCGTCAGGGCGCGAGCGCGTTCGTCTGGCGCCGCGCGGAGCACACCCCGTGTTTTCCTATGTCGAGCGCGGCTTCTACGCCGGCCAGATCACGAGGCTGCTCGGCTTGTTCCCCCGCGAGCAGGCCTACTTCTTCCGAACGGACGGCCTCTGGGCGCAGCCCGAAATCGTGCTGAACGAGATCCAGGACTTCCTGGGCTTGGAGCGGCGCCTGAGGCCGGAACGCTGCTATGTCACCCCTATCGACGCCTCCGAATTGGGCGGCATTCCGGGCCCGGCGCGCGTAAAACTCGCCGAGGTGTTTCGCCGCGATATCCAATCCACAGCCACATTGACCGGGCTCGACCTGTCGGACTGGCTGGCTCCGTCCTACGAAGAGCCGATGAATAGCCAAGTGGCCCGAGTCATTCAAACCGCGGGTGCAGGCGCTTTGTCATATCGGTCCAAATACAAGGGCAGCGACCGCAAAGGGTAGCGCCGCATCGCCAAGGACATGGCGATGCGGGGGGGCTTTACAGATTGTCAGCCGCCAGCCGCGGTTTGCGGGGCGGGTTTGCTCGCTTCACGCTGGCCGCTCATCTTCCGGATTTGCAGTGCCTGCTCCTTGAGGCCGGCCGCCAGAGACTTAATTTCCTTCTGCTGCAGCGCAACCTGCCGCGCAAAATCCTTCTGCTGCCGCGCGAGGGCCGCTTCCAGCTCTTGCACCTTGCGGTGCTCCTTGAGGAACTCGTTCAGCAGCATCGCGTTCACCGCCTCGTAGCGCACGGTGCTGACCTTGCCTTGGCCGTCGCGGGCCACCAGATCGGGGTTCACTT
>JBQTKC010000228.1:0-21203 GCA_052386575.1 Beijerinckiaceae bacterium | reverse complement strand
CGCGGACGTCGGCCGAGGCGGTCGAGGTCCGCAAGGTTGCCTCGAGGCAAGGAATTTGAACCCGCGCATTTCAAGCGTTCGCGCACGCGCCGGAGGGGAACTATTATGACGATCTCGCTCGCCCAGTTCTTGATTGTCGCGGCCATTCTGTTCACGCTCGGCGTCGCCGGGGTAATCTTGAACCGCAAGAACATCATCGTGGTCTTGATGTCGGTCGAGCTGATCCTGCTTTCGGTCAACCTCAATCTTGTTGCATTCTCGGCTTTTCTCGGCGATCTCACCGGCCAGGTTTTCGCCCTATTCATTCTGACTGTCGCGGCGGCGGAGGCGGCGATCGGGCTTGCCATCCTCGTTGCCTATTACCGCAACCGCGGATCGATTGCGGTCGACGACATTAACATGATGAAGGGCTGATGCTTGCGATGTATGCAGCAATCGTCTTCCTGCCGCTTCTGGGATTTCTGCTCGCCGGGCCTTTTGGCTGGCGGATCGGTACCCGCCCTTCAGAAATCGTCACGACCAGCCTCCTCTGTGTCTCGGCGCTTTTGTCCTTTATCGTCTTCTATCAGGTCGCGCTTGGAACGGCGCCTTCGACTGTTTCGGTCATCGGCAATTGGTTCGCCTCGGGCGGGTTGCGGGTCGATTGGTCGCTCAGGATCGACGCATTGACGGCGGTGATGCTTGTCGTCGTCACCTTGGTGTCGTCGCTCGTGCATCTCTATTCGATAGGATACATGCGGGACGATCCGTCTCGGCCCCGCTTCTTTGCCTATCTCTCGCTGTTCACCTTCGCCATGCTCGCGCTGGTGACGGCGGACAATCTGGTCCAGATGTTTTTCGGCTGGGAAGGGGTCGGCCTTGCTTCCTATCTTCTGATCGGCTTCTGGTATGAAAAGCCTGAAGCCAACGCCGCCGCGATCAAGGCATTCGTGGTCAACCGTGTTGGCGATTTTGGCTTCGCGCTCGGCATTTTTCTCGTTTTTGCCCTGACCAATTCGGTTGGCTTCGATCAGATTTTCGCTTCGGCGCCGGGCCTCGCCAATAAGACCGTCCATGTCTTCGGCCTCGACATGGACGCGATGACCATCACGTGCCTGCTTCTTTTCATGGGCGCAATGGGCAAATCGGCCCAATTCCTGCTGCATACCTGGCTACCCGACGCGATGGAAGGTCCGACCCCGGTCTCGGCGCTTATCCACGCGGCGACGATGGTGACCGCGGGCGTGTTCATGGTTGCGCGGCTCTCGCCGCTTTTCGAACAAGCGCCGGCGGCGCTCTCCTTCGTCACCGTCATTGGCGCGACGACGGCGTTTTTCGCGGCGACAATCGGCCTCGTCCAAAACGATATCAAGAGGGTCATCGCCTATTCGACCTGCTCGCAGCTCGGCTACATGTTCGTCGGCCTCGGCGTCGGCGGCTATCCGCTCGGGATCTTTCATCTGTTCACGCATGCCTTCTTTAAGGCGCTTTTGTTTCTCAGCGCCGGGTCGGTCATCACGGCGATGCATCACGAACAAGACATGCGCAACATGGGCGGGCTGTGGCGAAGGCTTCCTTTCACACTCGCGATGATGGTCGTTGGCAGCTTGGCGCTCATGGGCTTTCCCTACACCGCCGGTTATTACTCCAAGGATGCGATCATCGAGGCGGCCTATGCTTCTGATCGCATGGGCGCTTACTACGGTTACTTGCTCACCGCGGCCGCGGCCGGGCTTACGGCCTTCTATTCGTGGCGGGTTATATTCTTGACGTTTTTCGGCACGCCGCGCTGGGAGCCAGCCGCGCGTGGTCACGCTGCGGCGGGGCACGAGGCGCGTGGCCAAGGACATGGACTCGATCCGCGGGAATCGCCTCTTACCATGCTCATCCCCCTCGGTGTTTTAGCCGTCGGCGCCTTATTCGCCGGTGCCGTCTTTGCACATGACTTCATAGGCTCAGGCTGGGAAGGATTTTGGAAAGGGGCTGTGTTTCTCGGACCCGCCAATCACATCCTCGAAGCTCGGGAAGACATTCCGGCGTTCGCGAGGCAGCTGCCTACACTTATGATGGCCTTTGGTTCCTTGGTCGCGATGCTGTTTTACGTTGTGGCGCCGTCTATCCCTGCGTGGCTGGCGCGGATTTTTAGGCCCCTCTATGAGTTTCTGCTCAACAAGTGGTATTTCGACGAGCTCTACGACGCAATTTTCGTGCGGCCGGCTTTTAGGCTCGGCCGCCTATTCTGGAAGGGCGGCGACGGCGCCATCATCGACCGGCTCGGACCCGACGGCGTGGCGGCTCGCGTGGTTGATCTGACCGGACGCGTCGTCAAGCTGCAAACCGGCTACCTCTACCATTACGCCTTTGCCATGCTCGCAGGCCTCGCCGCCGCCATCACCTGGTATGTCGTGTCGGGAGTTCGCTGATGTTTGGCTTCGGCATATTATCTTGCATTGTCTTTTTGCCGCTTGCCGGCGCGGGATTTATCCTCGCCCTGCGCGGTGACGACGAGGCGACACTGGAAAACGCCCGCCGCGCGGCGCTCGCCACCACTCTCGTCGTCTTTCTGTTGTCGCTTTACGCCTATGCGAAGTTCGATCCCTCTTCCTCCGCTTTTCAATTCGTCGAGGAGAAAGGCTGGTTCGGGCACGGCCTCGTCTACAAAATGGGCGTTGACGGAATTTCGTTTCCGTTCGTCTTGCTGACCACTTTCTTGATGCCAATCTGCATTCTCGCGTCGTGGCGATCGATCGAGAATCGCGTCAAGGAATATATGATTACCTTCCTTGTTCTCGAAACCCTAATGACCGGCGTATTCTGCGCCCTCGATCTTTTGCTCTTCTATCTTTTCTTCGAGGGCGGCCTCATCCCGATGTTTCTCATCATCGGAATCTGGGGGCACGCGAGACGAGTCTACGCGAGTTTCAAATTCTTTCTTTACACGCTCGCCGGGTCGCTTTTGATGCTCCTTGCGGTCATGGCGATGTATGGCCAGGCTGGAACAACCGACATCACTGTCCTGCTTCATACAAACTTCCCTTCGTCGATGCAGAAATGGCTTTGGCTCGCGTTCTTTGCCTCGCTAGCCGTCAAGACGCCGATGTGGCCGGTCCACACTTGGCTGCCTGACGCGCATGTTGAAGCGCCGACCGCGGGTTCCGTCATCCTTGCCGGCATCCTTCTCAAGATGGGCGGCTACGGTTTCATCCGCTTCTCGCTTCCGATGTTTCCCGAGGCTTCTGCCTATTTCGCGCCGCTTGTCTTTGCATTGTCGATCGTGGCGATCATCTATACCTCGCTCGTTGCCTTGGTGCAGGAGGATATGAAGAAGCTCATCGCCTATTCCTCGGTGGCGCATATGGGTTTTGTGACGATGGGCCTGTTCAGCGTGACCGCGCAAGGCGTGCAGGGCGCCGTCTTTCAGATGATCTCGCATGGCCTCGTCTCGGCCGCCCTGTTTCTTTGCGTCGGCGTTGTTTACGACCGCCTGCATACCCGCGACATCGCGGCCTATGGGGGGCTTGTGGCGCGCATGCCGCTTTATGCTGCGGTTTTCATGATCTTCACGCTTGCCAATGTCGGCCTGCCGGGCACCTCGGGCTTCATCGGCGAGTTCCTGACCTTGCTTGGGACGTTCAGGATCAACAGCTGGGTCGCGTTTCTGGCCAGTACCGGCGTTATCTTGTCGGCCGCCTACGCACTCTATCTTTATCGCCGCATCATTTTTGGCGTTCTCGAAAAGCCGAGCCTTGCGTCTATCGGCGATCTCTCGTGGCGCGAGGCCACAGTGTTCGCGCCGCTTGCCGCCCTGACGATCTTCTTTGGCGTTTATCCGGCCCCGGTATTGGACAGCTCGGCGGCGTCCATAACCGCCCTGATCAAAGACTATGAGACAGCCGCCGGTGAAACCAGGACGGCCGCGCTCTTTCGGCTAAAGGCCGAATAGAATGGCGCCGCTCTCCCTCTCCCTCGCCCATTGCTTGCCAGAACTCATTCTGGCGGCGGGCGTACTCGTGCTTGTGCTGCTCGGGGCTATCCGTGGCAAAGATTCAGATGGGCCGGTAACCGAGATCGCCGCCGGACTTCTTTGCGCGGGAATCGCGGTTATCGTGCTCGGCGGCAAGACGGATGCCATCGTCTTCGATGGCGCCTTTATTAATGACGGTTTCGGGCGTTTCATGAAGGTGCTGACGCTCGCCGGATCGCTCGTCACATTGGTCATGAGCCGGGAGTTTCTTTCCGCCGAAAAAATCGACAAGTTCGAGTTTCCGATCCTCGTTCTTTTGGCGACGCTCGGGATGTTGATGTTGATCTCGGCGGCGGGCCTCATCGCGCTTTATCTCGGGCTCGAATTGATGTCGCTTGCCCTTTATGTCCTCGCCGCGTTCCATCGTGAAAATGTCAGGGCCTCAGAGGCCGGCCTCAAATATTTCGTGCTTGGCGCGCTGTCGTCCGGCATGCTGCTTTATGGTGCTTCCCTGCTCTATGGTTTCGCCGGCACCGTTTCCTTCGCCGGCATCGCGCAAACCATCAATGGAACGGCGTCGCTAGGCGTCGTCTTCGGACTTGTGTTTCTGATGACCGGGCTCGCCTTCAAGATGTCAGCCGTGCCGTTCCATATGTGGACGCCGGATGTCTACGAAGGCGCACCGGCGCCGGTGACGACGTTATTTGCCACGGCGGTGAAGATGGCCGCCGTCGCCATTACGCTGCGGGTGATTCTGACCGCGTTTCCCTCCATTGCCCCGCAATGGCGGCAGATCGTGATATTCCTTTCCCTCCTTTCGATGGTGCTCGGCGCCTTCGCCGCGATCGGTCAAACCAATTTCAAGCGCCTGATGGCCTATTCCGCGATCGGCCACATCGGATTTGCGCTTGTCGGCCTCGCGGCTGGCGGTGAAGCCGGCGTCGCCAGCGTGCTCGCCTATATGGCTATCTATCTTGTGATGACTCTTGGCACGTTCGCCGGCATATTGTCGATGCGGGTCAACGGCGAAGGCGTCGAAAATATTTCCGATCTTTCTGGACTCGCCCGGACCGACGGAACGATGGCGTTCTTTCTCGCGACGATGATGTTCTCGCTGGCGGGGATACCCCCGCTCGCCGGGTTTTTCGCCAAATGGTATGTTTTCAACGCGGCGATCCAGGCGCAGCTTTATCCTCTTGCGGTCATTGGCGTACTGTCGAGCGCGGTCGCGGCGTTTTATTATCTCCGGATCGTCAAGATCATGTATTTTGACGAGCCGGCAGCGGCGTTCGACAGGCCCGCTCTCGCTCCACGCGCGGTGCTCGCGGTGAGCGGCATTCTTGTCGTGTTCCTGTTCGCCTATCCTGGCCTCTTCATCAACGCCACCGTGGCGGCGGCGAGGTCGCTGTTTTGATTTTGTAGCCTGTGGTGGTTTTGCCCTGTTTCGTCTCGCCGCACCGGCCGAAGAGAGAGCGTTTCGACTGGTTCATCATGACCAGCTTGCCTCGACCAACGAGGAGGGCTTGATTCGCGCCAAAGGGGGCGATCCCGGCCGGCTATGGGTGATCGCAGATACCCAAACCGAGGGCCGGGGGCGCAACGGCCGCGCCTGGTCGTCGCCGCGTGGAAATCTTCACGCGAGCCTGTTGCTGATCGATCCGGGGCCGCCGCGCAAGGCCGCGGAACTCGGCTTTGTCGCCGGCGTCGCGGCCGCCCACGCGGTGCGCGATATCCTTTGCGGGGACCCTCGTGTTACGATCAAATGGCCAAATGACGTTCTTTATGACGGCGCCAAGCTTTGCGGAATATTGTTGGAGAGCGCCATTTTCCCAAACGGACGTTTCGCCTGCGTCGCCGGTGTCGGCGTGAACTGCCGTTCTCATCCAAAAGATACGCCTTACAAGACAACCAGTCTCTCGGCGGCCGCGGGCCGGCCGGTCGCGCCTGCAAGTGTGTTCGCGCGGCTTTCTTTGACGATGACGCATTGGCTCGATGTTTGGGCCGAGGGCGCCGGTTTTTTAGCGATCCGCGCCGAATGGCTCTCGCTCGCCGCCGGTCTTGGCGGATGGATCAGCGTGGCGCGGCCCTCGCAAACGATCGAAGGCACGTTTCAAACGATCGACACGGCCGGACGGCTCATTCTCGAGCAGGCCTCCAGTCTGGTGGCGATCGAGGCGGGCGACGTTTTCTTTGCGACGCGGCCGGGCAGCTCCGCCACGGCCGAGGATTGACATAGTCTTTGAGGCCGCGTTTCGCGGCCTAACGTGGTGCTTTGCCATATTTTTTTCGAACCAGTTGGGGCTCGCTGGATCGTGCCGTCAAAGTCGAGGAAAGGTTCGTGCAAAATGAACGAAGGAAATGACGAGCTCGTCTTCGTGCCATTGGGAGGCGTGGGCGAAATCGGCATGAACCTCGCGCTCTACGGCTTTGGCCGCAAGGGACACGTCAAATGGCTGATGGTCGATTGCGGGGTGACATTCGCTGGCCCCGATCTCGCCGGGATAGATCTCATCATCCCGGACGCAAGCTTTATCGAAAGGATGCGGGCCGATTTAGCCGGTCTTGTGATCACCCATGGGCATGAGGATCACATCGGTGCAATCGCAGACCTATGGCCCCGGCTTTCGTGCCCCGTCTATGCGACGCGGTTCGCCGCCGCGCTTATGGAAGCCAAGCGCCTCGCCGAGCCCGGCGCCCCCGACGTTCCAATCACCGTCGTCGCCCAAGGTGCTTCCGTCGCGATCGGACCTTTCGATGTTGAATTCATCGCCATGGCGCATTCGATCCCGGAAAGCTCGGCGCTCGCCATCCGTACGAAGCTTGGCACGATCCTGCATTCCGGCGATTGGAAAATCGATGCGGCGCCGGGAATAGGCAAGCCGACCGACGGAAAACGCCTTGCCGCGATCGGCGCCGATGGGGTCTTGGCGCTCGTCTCCGATTCGACCAATATTTTGCGCGAGGGCGTGAGCCCTTCCGAAGCCGACGTAGCCGAGACTTTGCGCAATATCATCGGCAGCGCTTTGGGGCGCGTCGTGGTGACCACGTTTGCTTCCAATGTGGCGCGGATTCGCGCCGTCGCCGAGGCCGCCATGGCGGCACAACGCACGGTCGTGCTGGTCGGCCGCGCGATGGAGCGCGTTGTCGCCGTCGCGCGCGACTGCGGCTACCTCGACGGCATTCCGGATTTTTCTTCCCAGGATGCGTTTCCCCACATACCGCGTGATGAACTGGTCGTGCTCGCAACCGGAAGCCAGGGCGAGAGCCGCGCCGCGATAGCCCGCATCGCGGCCAGCGACCACCCGGTCGTATCGCTCAGCCCCGGCGACAAAGTGATTTTTTCCTCGCGCACCATTCCCGGCAATGAACGAGAGGTTGGCCGCATCGTCAACAATTTCATAAGGTTGGGCGTCGAAGTCGTCTCCGATCGCACCGCGCTCGTCCACGCCTCGGGTCATCCGCGCCGCGGCGAGGTCGCGCAGCTCTACGCCTGGATCAGACCGAAAATCGCTATTCCCGCACATGGCGAGGACATTCATCTCGCCGAACATGCGGCTTTCGCCAAATTGCAGGGCACGCAGCATGTGATCACGGCGCACAATGGAGACGTTGTGTTGCTTGCGCCGGGTCGCCCTTTGATCGTCGGCGAGGCGCCAAGCGGGCGTCTTTGCAAGGACGGAAATACCCTCGTGCCAATTGCCGACGAAGCGCTCAAAACACGTCAGAGACTGGCGGTTTCGGGAGTTGTCACAATTGCCTTGGCGGTTACCGCGAAGGGCGATCTCGCCGGAGTTCCCGATGTCATGACGGCGGGGATTCCGGCGCGCGCCCGCGACGGCGCCGCGATCGACGCGATCGTCGACGACGCGCTGTTTCAAACCTTTGATCAATTGCCTCGGCAAAAGCGGCGAGACGCGGATATCGTCTCCGCCGCGATCGAAAAAGCGGTGCGCAGCGCCATCGCGGGGGCATGGGGCAAGCGGCCCGCGGTCCATGTTCTGGTCGTCGAGGTGTGACCCTGTGCGGGAGCAATTCGCGTGATCGGGCGTTTGAATCATGTCGCCATCGCGGTCCAGGATCTCGCGGCCGCGAGCGCCATTTATCGTGACACGCTTGGCGCCAGGGTGAGCGGGCCTCTGCCTTTGCCGGAACATGGCGTGACGGTCGTTTTCGTCGCGCTCGAAAACACCAAGATCGAGCTAATCGAACCGCTCGGCGAGCATTCCCCAATCGCCAAATTCTTGGCTGAAAATCCTGGGGGGGCGATCCATCATCTTTGTTTCGAGGTCGCCGACATTTTTGCCGCGCGGGAGCGTCTCGCTCAACGCGGCGCGCGCGTCCTCGGCGATGGCGCACCCGAAATCGGGGCGCATGGCAAGCCGGTCCTGTTTTTGAGCCCGAAGGATTTTGCCGGAACCCTGATCGAACTCGAACAGATTTGAATGCCCGATCTCTTGTTCCCCAGCGGTTCCCGGAAGCCAATGCCACGCCACGGCACCAGGCCAACGCAAGAAAACCGCGCCAGGTTGAAATCCGCCTCGGCTTAATTCTTTTTTTTCACGCGCGGGCGAAAAGTCATTGCCCCGTTCAAGGCAACCCACCGCCGCGAGCAATTTTTTTGCCGGTCCCGCTAAAATTTTGCACGTTTCTGTAAATTGTCCTTGCTTTGTTCCCTATATGATCGCATACTGTTTACGTTGTCATTTTGAGTCGAGCTTGGCCATGTTCCTTGGTTTGCTCCGGCGCCGCGCCGAATGGAAAGCGGCAATCGCGGCCGACGCCCGCCGACTCATCGAAACCTTTCACGAGCACGCCTATTTCGAGGCGCGCGAAAGAGTCCGGGGCCGCTGCATCGATGGCGGGCGGCCGTCGCGCCATTGGACCGCGGTCAAGCTCGAGATTGCTCGGCGGCAAGGGATCGCAATCGGCCTCGCCGGCGCCGACCTCAGCGGCTGAATTTGTGCTGCTTATCCCTCGCCTTCGCGAGAGGAAGGCAAAACAGGTCCGGCGAGTTCCGGCGTAGCCAGTTGGCGACTGGAATTCTTGGATGGAAGCCTTTCCGCGTAGGCGCCGAGCCAGGGTGTCCAAGCCGTCTGAGCGAAGCGCATCCAGAATAGAAACGGATTTGTGGCCTCCAGGTAACGGCCAAATGCCTCAAAGGAAGGCGCCGCTATCAGGCTGATTGTAAGGCGTTCGGCATCCCCAGCGGGTGAACGGCTACGCATAATCTCGATGTCGAGATTTGGCAGCTGCACGGTCGCTTTGGTTTCGCCGAAAGGGCCATGTGGCATTTCTCTTTCCGTTTCATTCATCCGGCGAACAGGGGTCCGGCGCCACGAACGCCTGAAGTGCAAATTGGGTGGGCCAGCCCTATCTACCGCAGGCCATGCGCCGCCGTCTAGGGCATGCCTCGCGAAAGCAGACGGGTTGCCAAAAAAGGGAAAGACGTTAAGAGCGCTGCCCTGCTATGGCTCTGGCCTAGATGGCGTCAGATCCCAATCGGACGGCTGGCCCTCGGGAACGAAGGCGCCGTCTTCGCGCATCGAGCCGCGCATGGGCTCCGGCGGGACCGGCGCATAGGCGCGGGCCAAGGGCACGCGCGTGGCGGCGGCGTAATAGGCGTCGGGTATACGTGCGGGCGGCCCGGGGCCTGGCCCCACGTGAACCGCGAGCATGTCGCCTGGCGGATGTCCTGCCTGAGCTATATCGATATCCTCGTCGATTTCCGGCGGATTGGGCAAGCCATCGCGCGGCGGCTCGGGGATCGGACTTGGTCGGAGCTGTGGCCGGCAGATCCGCCGCGGGCCTGCCGACGTGTTGCCGTGCAGTGCAAGATCGACATGGATATGATTATAGTGAAAGATATTGGCGCCGGGGCCAAGCACCGTCGTGAATTGGCCGCAAGCGCCGGCATGGACGTCTTGCAGGAAAGCCCGCGTTTGATCGTCGCCTCTTGTCCAGTCGCGGACGATCGAAATCTCGCGCCCATCGCCAAGGCGAAAACCGCCAATGTCGAAGGCATTGCCAAAAGCGTGCTCGGAAAGGCGTCCGCCCCGCTGATTGTTCATCGAGCGGCAGCTATAGGCGCCCATCGAATCGATTTCGGTGACTTCCTCGCCGAAACGCGCCCGCGCGGCCGGCTGCACGATCTCGCCGAGCCACGCGTTGAGCGCGGCGATCATCGGGCAGTCGAGCGTATAAGCCGAATTGAAACGCACCGCGCCATCGAGCAATGCGCTCACCTTGAAGGGCCGTGTCAGGCCGCAAATGCCGGGCCCGTCGATCTCGCGGGCCGGCTGGACATAGGCCGAGACATGAACGAGTTTTTGGGCGAGACAGGCATTTTCCGCTTCTCCTCGCCACGCGGGCCGGCGCGGCCTCTCGTAAATCGAGCAGCCAGCCAGCGCCGATATCAAGGCCAAGGCGACGGCAAATGGCAGAACGCGACGCGCCATTGGCTAGACATGCGCGCAATATCTTAACCGGCGCTAAAGCATCGCGGTTAATGGATTTGAACCCGGCGGGGCAACGAGGCGAAGGTCATGCCGGCGTTCAGCGTTACAAAGGAAATCGTGATCGATCAGTCCGAACTCGCCTTTTCCTTTGCGCGTGCGGGAGGCCCCGGCGGCCAGAATGTCAATAAGGTGGAGACCGCCGTGCAATTGCGCTTCGACGTTGCTCATTCGCCCTCTCTCGATGATGCGGTGAAACGGTGAGTCCGCACAGGTCACTGTCTCGCAGGCTTTTTCAGATTACACGGCCACGCTCAAGCATTTATCGGCGACGACACCCCCCAAACAGGGGGCGAAACGCTTCGAATTTTGTGCTCTTACGGGAGCAACCTGAATTCCTAGCCTTGCTATTTAAAGTGTTGGCTCTGTCTCTGGCAAATGCGAAGCGACGCGCGTGGTTATTGTGGACGCAAGTCATGTATAGAGGCGAGACATGCAGAATTTATCTATTATGGTGTTGCTTTCAGCGATCTTGCTGAGCGTCTTAATATATGGTTTATTTTTGTCTCGTAGCCAATCGGAGGACCTCATGCCAACACAACCGAACCCCGCAGAATTCCAGATCGAAAGACATCAGATCGAAGGTCATGCCGTGGAAATCCGCAAGTATCCGGAAAAAGAAGAACTTTGGATAGATGGGGAACGCCGAAAGTTTGCCGCTAACCAGCATGGCTACATCCTTTTCGACAATATGTTTGTTCCACCTCACAAGACTCTGCTTGATGCCGTCAAGGCCTATCTCGAAAAGCATCCGCCGATGCCGATGAAGAAATAGAACCCGCATTGTGGGAGGAAATCATGTATTGCCGCAAGAATTTTATCGATCTCACCGCGGACGAACGTGATCGCTTGGCCAACGCCCTCAATGATCTGTTTAATCGCGGAGTTATCGATCATCACGCTGACGAACATGGCGCCAATTTTGCTAATGGCATCCATTGGGGACCGGCTTTTTTGCCCTGGCACCGGTTCATGTTGCTAGAAATCGAGAAGGAGTTGCGTCGCTTTGATGCACGCGTGACCCTCCCCTATTGGGACTGGACCCGTAGCGACTCACGCGACTTGGACGCGGAGCCGTGGAAATCCTTTTTCGGCGGCCGCAGCAACACCGGCGGACGCTTCGACAACTGGAATTATAACCGCTCATCCACGCCAGTAGGGGGGTTGCCAAACCTCGACCAGATTATCGATGAAGTCCGAGCAGCTACGTTCACCGGATTCCGCGCGATGGAATGCAGCAGCCACGGGCCACCCCACAACTGGACAGGCGGAACGATGGCAGGCGGTAATTCGCCCCTCGATCCGCTGTTTTATCTCCACCACTGCAACGTGGACCGGCTATGGGCGATGTGGCAGCGCAACCATACAGGGTTGCCGCAATACACGCTAGAACATATCCCTTGCGATGATCGCCCCGGAGGCGATGAGGCCCAAGTTCCACTCAATAGTCCTATGATCGGCGGGGCCACGCCGGCGTCGATGCTCGATCACACTGCGCTCGGCTATTTTTACCATCGCGACGACGCTCTGGAGGCGAGAGTGCTAGCGCAAGGCCTCCCGGCCGTTGTCTCTGGAGACCTCACCACGATCGCGCTTGAGACACCGCAAGTCATATTCAACGATGTGCCGGAAGGCGACACGACGCAGCGCGCCGCCCTTTTCAGCGTGAATAGTTGCGAGTCCCTTTCCTTCCACGTGACGAGCGGGCCGACAGCGCCTTTCACGCTGTTCTCGCCTGGGCCCTTAATGTTTCCGCAGGGGCCGCTGCACACGGACGAGCTGCGGATTTGGGTCCTGTACACCGGCGGAACTCCCGGCAGTTCCGATGCAGGGGTGATGACCGTAGTCGCGCGCAACGAGTTTGGCGACGAACTCCAGCGCTGGGAGAATATTCCGATCTTGGCGAACTCGGTCGCCCGTCCCAAGGTTGCGGTTGTGTTGGTGCTCGACGAATCAGGTAGCATGCTTGAAGACGCCGGCAATAATCGCAAGCGTCTTGAGGTGCTCCAGTTTGCCGCCACTACGTTCGTCGATCAGCTCTTCGACGACAACGGCTTGGCAATGGTGTCGTTTGCTGACACAGCGGAAAAGCTGACCGATTTGGAAGTCGTCGGCGCGCTTAATTCATCGGTCCGGAACAACGCGCGCAACCAAATTGACGACCATGGTCCTCCCGATCCTTTCCCGAGTACGTCGATCGGCGCCGGGCTCGAGGCAGCGGCGGACGTTTATGATACCTCACCAATCAGCGGGAATTTCGACGTCAAGGCGACCGTGGTGTTTACTGATGGCTTCGAAAACCGTCCGCCATTTATCAGAGACGTCTCCCCATTAATCAACGAACGGGTTTACGCCGTTGGCGTCGCGGATGCGGCAAACGTGCAAAACGACGTTTTGATTGCACTGGCGGACAACACCGGCGGCTACATGCTGGTGACCGGGGCTCTTGCCCAGGACGACGAATTTCTGCTCGACAAATTTTTTATCCAGATTCTTGCCGGCGTGACCAATCGAGACATCGTTCGGGATCCAGATGGCACTGTTATGCCGGGCGAAGTGTCTCGCGTGCCCTTCTCGATCGTTCGCTCCGATATCGCCTTCGATGCCGTAGCCCTTACGCGTACCCCTGGCTTGATTTCCATTGCATTGGAGGCGCCCGATGGCACCCTCATCGGCATACCGCAAGTTCCCCCAGGTTCGTTTCGTAGCGGCGCGACTTCCCAGAGTTTCCGCATTACGCTGCCGCTGGTGGTGAACGGCGTGGAGCATTGGGAAGGCGAGTGGAAGCTTTTGCTCTTCGTCAATGTGATAGGAATTAGAGCTTTTAGGGCTTTGGAGCCTGCGGTGGTGGGCGTAGGGCAAATCCCTGGCGCGCCCTATCACGCATTAATTCATTGCCGTTCCAATCTCAGATTGCGCGCTGGCATCAGCCAGAGTGCGCCGACCCCCGGAGCGAACCTACACCTGCGGGCCGTGATCACCGAGTACGGGCAACCGATCGAAACTCACCCGAATGTCATGGCTACGATGGTTCGGCCAGACCACACCATGGCGTCCCTCCCGCTGTTCGAATCGGCGGCCGGCGAGTTCGAAACATCGACTGTCGCAACGCAGGTGGGCGTCTATCGCTTTCTCGTGCAAGCGCAGGGGCGCTCGACTCGCGGCCACCGCTTTACGCGCGATCAATTGTTGTCCGCAGTGATCGGTCGCCAACCGCCGCGCGATCCGCCGCCAGCAGATGGGACACGGGAGATCCTTTGCAAACTGCTGATGTGCCTGACCGGTAGAGAAGTTATGACGGACCAATTCGCCAAATGTCTCAAAGACTTGGGTGTTGACCTGGTGCACTTGCGACGATGTGTCGGAAAAGTATGCGCCGAACCGCCGACAAAACCGGACGGCTGCGATCGCTAGGCACTTTCGAAGTATCTCGCACGCTTTGGTCTTTTCAAATTTGCTGTTCATGTTCAGGTCTGAGCCGGCGCGATTGCTTCGCTTGCTCGCGGCGGCGGCGGACGGCAAGCTGTTGCGCCGCTCATTCGACAAGGCCAGCGGCAAGTCGTTGGTTTCGGCCTGGGGATGGCGCAGATCGCCACAAACGCAAAGTCGAACGAGATCACCGCCGTTCGGCAATCGCTGAAACTCTTGTCGCTCCGCGGCGTACGTCCACTGCCCCGCCGATGCTGACGCGCGAGGCCAAGGATCGGCGGCAGGCGGGATTCGGTGTCATGCGTTTGTCACCGCAAAAGCCCTTGAAAGAAACACAGTTGTCGCCATATTCGGATAGTTCGCGAACAGTAGAGGATAAAGGTTTCGTTCGCGAAGGCCGCAAGGCTTCGCGAAATGTGGTGCAATTGATCTGTCAGTCCAAAGCTCGCCTAAAGAGCCAACCGGTGGCGCGACGGAGCATACGCGGTACGGCGGGTCTCTTGCGAGACCGCTATATGAGGAGACGCTTTGATGTTGAACGCGAACAATCCTGTGGCCAGCCCCTTGCTCACCGATGAGCAGCTGGCAAGCCTCGGCAGCGGCCGTGTCTCCTATTTGAAACCTATTCGTTCGGAGGAGGTGAGCCGGCTTTTCCCGGCGGCGCCCCCAATCCAGCCCGGCCTCCAGCTCTTTGCCCTGCTTGCCGCGGATGGCACGCCGATCGTCGTCACCGATTCGCGCGATGCCGCGGTCGCCAACGCGATGAGCCAAGAACTCGAAATGGTAAGTTTGCATTGATCCTTGGCGGCTAAGGCCTGGCCTTCGGGAGAGACGCATTCCCGCATGCCCGTGCGGACCGATTAAATCGCGAAGTCGGCGCCGAGGTTTTTTTCGTCGCCGAGCTTCAAATCATCCGCGCGGCGGCAAATATCGTCGATGGTGATGGTTTCAAGCTCATCCAGAAAGGCCTTGCCAGCCGCTTCCACAATTGGCGCGACCAACTGCATGACAAGCGGGCAGCGCAGCGCCTCGCCGTCTCCGTTCTCGCTCGACACCGCGCGCAAAACCGAAGCCGCGGTGATCCGGCGGCGCTCGCGGGCCAATTCATAGCCGCCACGGGGACCGCGCACGCCTTTCAAAATATTCGCGCGAACAAGGGTTTGCAGTAACCCCTCAAGGTGGCGGGGCGGCAGTTCGAGCCGTGCCGCGAGAGCCTTCGCGGCGATCGGGATTGGGCGCGCATGGATCGCTATATCGACGACCGCGGCGAGAGCCAAATGGCCGCGGCGGGACAGGAGGATCACGGCGGACCCTCCGGGCTTGCCATTTGGCCGGTTGACCCAAATCCATCGCTTGCCCGCGCTGTCGCGGCCAATTCCCCGGTTTCGACCAGCACGGCCTTGGCCAGCGGCGCGACGACGAGCTGGGCAATCCGCGCACCCCTGACGATCTCGAAGGGTTTGTCGCCGAGATTGATCAACAAGACCAGAATCTCGCCGCGATAATCAGAATCGATCGTTCCCGGCGCGTTCAAAACGGTAACGCCGCGGTCGCGCGCAAGCCCGGACCTGGGCCGCACCTGCGCCTCGTGATCTTGCGGGATGGCGAGCGCCATGCCAGTCGGAACAAGATACCTGCCGCCAGGTTCGAGCACGATTTTCGTGTCGCGCGGCAGGGCGGCGAGAAGATCGAGTCCCGCCGCCCCCGAGGTGTGATAGGCGGGCAGGGGCAAGCCTTCGCCATGCGGCAAACGTTTCAATCCGACCTTGACGGTTTCCGTGTTCATCGGCCGGTTTCCGCAAGCATTGCGGCCAGCGTTGCAACGAGGCGGCGCGCTACCTCCTGCTTGGTTAACCAGGGCCAGGCCTGCGTGCCATTTTTGGTCAAGACCAGCACCTTATTGTTCTCGCCGCCTAGAACGCCAGAAGCTCTACTCACGTCATTGGCGACAATCATGTCGCAGTTTTTGGCCGCGAGCTTTGCTTGCGCGTTTTCCGCGAGCAGCCCGCTTTCGGCCGCAAAGCCAACGACGAGGGCCGGGCGGTCCTTGGAACGCCCCCCCATCGCCGCCAGAATATCCGGATTTTCGACAAGCGTCAGACAAGGCGGCTGTTGCGGGTCTTTCTTGATCTTCGCGGGGGCGGTCTCGGCCACCCGCCAATCGGCGACCGCCGCGACACCGACAAAAATATCGACCGGCAGCGCCGCCTCGACTTGCTTAACCATTTCCCGCGCGGTTTCGATATGAATGGTCCTGACGCCCGTTGGGTCGGCGAGCACGACGGGCCCCGACACAAGTATAACATCGGCGCCAGCGGCGGCCGCGGCGGCGGCGATCGCGTGGCCCTGCTTGCCCGACGAGCGATTGGCGATATATCGCACCGGGTCGATTGGCTCGTGTGTCGGCCCCGAGGTCACAAGCACGCGCCGTCCGGCGAGAACTCCGGCCACTTGATCGCCATCAATATCCGCGGGCAACGGGAGGCGCGTGCCGCTCGCCAAAACTTGCTCGATCGCGGCGACAATTGCGAGCGGCTCGCTCATCCGGCCGGGACCATATTCGCCACATGCCATCTCGCCGTCTTCGGGACCGGCAAAAACCACCCCATCGTTTTGCAAGATCGCGGCATTGCGCTTTGTCGCCGGATGCAACCACATGCGCAAATTCATGGCCGGCGCGACGAGGATTTTTTTGTCGGTGGCAAGAAGCAGGGTCGAAGCGAGATCGCCCGCAAGGCCATGCGCCATCTTAGCGATAATATTCGCCGTGGCGGGGGCAACGACGAGAAGATCGGCATCGCGGGAAAGTTCGATATGACCCATGCCAGAGTCTTCGGTCAGCGCGAAGAGATCGTCGAATACCGTATTTCCGGTCAAGCTTTCGACGGAGAGCTTGGTTACGAAACGCTGCGCCGCTTCCGTCATAACTGCCCGCACGAAAAACCCGCGCTCGCGCAGGCGGCGGATGAGATCAAGCGTTTTATAGGCCGCGATGCCGCCTCCAATGATGAGCAGAATGCGTTTTTCTGGATCAGCGGTCATGACGCTTGAGCCTCGAATGTCCAACATTGCTAGCGCCGGTCAGCCTCATTTGAAAGAGCTTTGCCACTTGAGGGTCAGAAAAGGGCAGGGATTGCGGTTTCTCACGTGATGCTACCGCCACAAAGGCCGCAACGGAATCCGGTCAGCTGCACAGTCTGTTTGATTTGTGCGCTGCGGGCGACAAGGCCGCCGGTTCGTGTTATAATATTCGTTATAACGACGGAAGGCGCGGCCATGAAACTGAAAATCACTCCCATCGGCAATTCGTTCGGCGTCATTCTGCCGAAGGAGCTCCTTGCGAAACTCAACGTGGCAAGCGGCGATGCTGTCTACATCACCGAAACGCCGGACGGCTTTAGCGTGTCGCCCTACGACCCTGATTTCGAGAAAGACATGGAACGGGCGAAGGGAATCATCAAGAAGCGCCGCCACATGCTGCGTGAACTGGCGAAGCGATAATGAAATTTATCGACGCCAAGCGCGCGGTGGCAATCCACGATTTGCTGATCTCGGAATACGGCGGCGCTGGCGGGGCGCGGGACATGGGGCTGCTTGAGTCGGCGCTTGCCCGCCCCGTCAATATCGCGGCCTACGAAAAAGACGGCACGGCCGATGTGCCGCGCCTCGCGGCGGCCTACGCGCACGGAATTGTCAAAAACCATCCGTTCCTTGACGGCAACAAGCGAACCGCCGCTGCGGTCTTTGAATTATTCCTCGACATGAACGGCTACGAGCTTATGGCCGACGATGTTTCAACCATGAACGCGGTTATAGCGCTGGCGGACGGCTCCTTGAGCGAACGCGCCTTCGCCGCATGGATCAAGGACAACATCGAACTGGAGAAGCTCGCGCCGATGCCGCGAGGCGGACCGAAAGCAAATCCATAATTCTCTTGAGTTTTGCCCGCCATTGCATGGCGGCCGAGCAAAGCCCCGGCGACCACTTTCGTCGAGATAGCCGGTCAGCGCAACCAACAGACAAGGTTTGCTGGCTAAATCAAGTAGGGCAGGCTGCAATCTGGCGCCCTCACCCGTCCATCTTCAAAGCCGCGATAAAAGCCGCCTGCGGAATCTCGACCTTGCCGAATTGCCGCATCTTCTTCTTGCCGGCCTTCTGCTTTTCCAAAAGCTTGCGCTTGCGGGTAACGTCGCCGCCATAGCATTTCGCGGTCACGTCCTTGCGCAAGGCGCGCACCGTCTCGCGCGCGATAATCTTGCCGCCAATCGCCGCCTGGATCGGAATTTGAAACATATGCGGCGGGATCAGCTCTTTCAGCTTTTCCACCATGGCGCGGCCCCGCGCCTCGGCGCGGTCGCGATGGACCAGCATGGAAAGCGCATCGACCGGCTCGGCGTTGACCAGAATCGACATCTTCACGAGATCGCCCGGACGATAATCGGTGAGCGCGTAATCGAAACTCGCATAACCCTTCGAGATCGATTTCAGCCGGTCGTAGAAATCGAACACGACTTCGTTGAGCGGCAAATCATAGGTCGCCATCGCGCGGCTCCCGGCATAGCTCAAATCGGCCTGCACCCCGCGCCGCTCCTGGCAGAGCTTTAGGACCGCGCCGAGATAATCGTCCGGCGTCAGGATCGCCGCGCGTATCCAGGGCTCCTCGATTGACTCGATCTTCGTGGGATCCGGCATGTCGGCCGGATTATGCAATTCAAGCGCATCCCCGCCGCGCTTACGAATCCGGTAGATGACGGAAGGCGCGGTCGCGATAAGATCGAGGTTGAACTCGCGCTCCAGCCGCTCCTGAATGATTTCGAGATGCAGGAGCCCCAAAAACCCGCAGCGGAAACCAAAGCCGAGCGCCGCCGAACTCTCCATCTCGTAGGAAAAGCTCGCGTCGTTCAGACGAAGCCGTCCCATTGCCGCGCGAAGATCGCTAAAATTCGCGGCATCGACCGGAAACAGCCCGCAGAAAACCACTGGCTGCGACGGCTTAAAGCCGGGCAGCGCTCCCGCGCAAGGGTGGCGGGCATCGGTGATCGTGTCGCCTACGCGGGTGTCGGCGACCTCCTTGATTTGCGCGGTGATGAAACCGATTTCGCCTGGCAAAAGCTCCGCCACATCCTGCATTTTTGGCCGGAACACCCCAATTTTGTCGATCTCGTACTGTGCATTCGTTCCCATCATCTCGATCTTTTGGTGCTTCTTGAGCCTTCCGTCGATGACGCGCACGAGCACGACGACGCCGAGATAGGCGTCGTACCAGGAATCGACCAACAGCGCCTTCAACGGCGCGGCCGCGTCCCCTTTCGGCGGCGGCAGGCGGGTGACGATTGCCTCCAGAACAGACTCGATGCCCTGCCCGGTCTTCGACGAGATGAGTACGGCCTGCGAGGCATCGAGCCCAATCACATCCTCGATCTGCCGCTTGATGCGCTCGGGCTCGGCGGCGGGACGATCGATCTTATTCAGAACCGGCATGATCTCGTGGCCGGCATCGAGCGCATGGTAGACGTTGGCAAGCGTCTGCGCCTCGACGCCCTGGCTCGCGTCCACCACCAATAGCGAGCCTTCGCAGGCGGCAAGCGAACGCGACACTTCATAGGCGAAATCGACGTGGCCCGGCGTGTCCATCAAGTTCAGGATATAAGTCTTGCCGTCGTGCGCCTTGTATTCGAGGCGCACCGTCTGCGCCTTGATGGTAATGCCGCGCTCGCGCTCGATCTCCATCGAATCGAGCACCTGCTCGACCATATCCCGCTCGGAGATCGCGCCGGTGGCTTGGATGAGCCGGTCGGCGAGGGTGGATTTGCCATGGTCAATATGGGCGACAATGGAAAAATTGCGGATGTTTTCGAGCGCATGCCTGGTCATGGGGGCCGGGATAGCAGGCAAGCGCGGCGAAGGAAACCCGTCAATTGCTTCGCCGTCGCTCGCCGCGCTGCCTTAGGCCACTAGGTGACCTGGATCGTGCCGGTCATGTTGGTGTGGATGTCGCATCGGTAGTTCATCGTGCCGGCAGTGCTGAAGGTTACCGGAGCAGAGGTGGCTCCTGCAAGGATATTGCCCGAGTCGAAGTTGGGACCGGGACCGCCGGTCTTGCTCGCGGTGTGGGTTGCGTTGTCGTTGTTCTTCCAGGTCACGGTGTCGCCGGCGTTGACATTTAAGACCTTGGGCACGAAGCCGTTGTCGCTGGCGTTGTCGATACTGACCTGATGGGTCGCGGTACCCCCGCCTCCTCCCATATTGTGCATGTCGCACGGCACACCCACCGGAAGAGCAAAGAAAATTTCTCCGCCGTTGACGACGAGCAGCGAGCCCATCATGCCCATCATCATGTGTCCCAGCACGTGACAATGCATATGCCATTCGCCTATAGGGGGCGAGGCGCGCATGAAACCGTTCCCTTCGTCGATGGTGAACACAAATGAGTTGGCCGGGCCGAAGATCTTGGTGTCCTCGAATTGCGATACGGCTTGCACCATCGGACTGCTTTGAATGTCCGTGGGCGTAATGCCGTCGGGACCAGGGATGGTCCAGCGGTGGCCGTGGAGGTGGAAGACATGGAAGTCGTCTCCCATGCCGACCACGCCAAAGCGCATCCGTGTGTTTGGACCCGCGACCAAAGTGGGTGTATTGCCCATGAAGGTGCGTCCGTTGATCATCTGAGCTTGTCCGCCATCCATGCCTTTTCCGCCGGTAAGCGTATGGAAAAGCTGGAGATACAGTGCCTTGGCCGGTGGTGTGCGGTAGAATGAAAAGCACAAACTTTTGATGAACTGCAGCTTCTCGTCCAACTCGAGCAGCATGTCGCCCCGCCGGATCGTGCGCGCCAGGATCGGGAACTCGGGCTCGCAAGGCGGCGCGGACCCGCTTTTCTTCACGGGCTGCGCCGTGGCGGCCATCCCATGACGATGGGGTATTTCATCGTGCGCCCCCAATCCGTCGAGGTCGTGTGGCAGCGCGCGGATCTCAGGGAATGGGAACCGCGGCACCGGCAGCGGCCCGAATGGGAAGCAAAAAAACTCGGTGGGGAAGCCATTGGGCGATCCCCCTGGCAGAAACGCCGGATCCAGCCCGGACGGATCGTTCGGGTCTCTGATGTCGACTTCCTGGGCGGTATCCGCGGGATTGTGGATTACGATGAGACCGATGGCGCCTAGATTTACATTCTCCGTGTCGCAAATGGAATGATCGTGGTAGTGCCAGACTCCGGCGGTCGTAGGCCAGCTAAGGGTTTTCCAGGTATAGATAAAGGAGCCGCCCGGCGGGACGCGGTCGCCCTTCTTCAAGATCCCCGAAAATCCCGGCACCTTCGA
>JBQTKC010000227.1:0-1781 GCA_052386575.1 Beijerinckiaceae bacterium | reverse complement strand
TTTCCACGAGCATGACGGAACCCACGCCATCTTTCATGGGCCAAGATGCCTTGGACGCTACGAACAAAAGGGAGCCTTCATGCAAGAAAAAATGGCCGCCTAACTAAATCCGCTCGGCGGCTAGCCCGTGGACGGCCTGGATAAGTCTTCGACTTGCCCACCCCGGCCACAGGGGAACAAAAGCAGAAGCAACGGACATTTGATGTGCTACCAAATCCGGCCAAATTAATTCGCTATCGACAGGCCAAGACGCTCTAAAGACCGGCCTGTGGGAGCCGACTTCAGCAAAGGCTTATTTGGAGAGGGCCACATGCCAAAATTACCCTGCGCATAGGGTTTTGTCCCCGATCCGCGCGGCGGTAGCGGTATTGTTCGTAACCAAAATTGGCCTTGCCGAGCACGATTGTGCATGGAGAAGGCAATCGCTATAAGGGCGGCGGCTTGGAATGTGGGAGTCGCGCGAGTGCCTACCGAGGAGGTCGAAGGCGGTTACAAACCGTCCGGAGACGAAGCCTTCATGAACCAGCGCCAGAGGGATTATTTCCGGCGCAAGTTAATTGCCTGGAAAGATGAAATTTTACGCGAGAGCCAGGAAACCCTCGTCGTATTGCAAAGAGAAAGTGAGAGCCATCCGGATCTTGCCGATCGCGCCTCTTGCGAAATCGGCCGGTCTATTGAATTGCGGGCGCGCGACCGGCAACGCAAGCTGATTGCAAAGATCGACGCGGCGCTGGGCCGGATTGACGATGGCACTTATGGCTATTGTGAAGAGACCGGCGAGCCTATCGCCCTTAAGCGGCTCGATGCGCGGCCGATCGCAACCCTTTCGGTGGAGGCGCAGGAACGCCACGAACGGCGCGAGCGGACTCACCGCGAGAGTTAATGCGAAGCTGCATTGTGGCCGCAACCGAAGGCGCCGGTTGCTGGCACCAAACCAAACCAGATTCCCGTATTTGTTGACGTGTCGCGCCGTTTTGCCTTAGCCGTGCACGCGTCCAAGCAGCCGCGCCATTTCTTCCTCCAGCGTAACGGCGCCGTCTTGCGCCGGAACCTCCAAGATTAAACGGCTGACGCCGGGGGCCGGAACAGCCGGCCCCACGAATTGCGGCGCGGCCGCGGCGGGGAATTCAGAGTGCCGTGCCACATCGTCCGCCGGCGAGGCTTGGATCTCGTCAAGGCCGGGAAGCGCGCTTGCCGCAAGCGCGTCCGCGAACAGTGGCGCAGATGGGTGAGAAGGGGCCGGTTTGGCGCCGGTCCCTTGCACCTGGCGCAGCGCTGGGGTCCGCAAAAGAGGCGCGGCGACAGGCTTGTGCCGTAGTTCATTGGTGGGATTGGTTGCAAGCTCGAGCCTTTGCGGCGGACCGGAGCCGCCGTGGAGAGGCTCGCGCTGATTTGAGGTTCCTTGGCCAAACGGAGTGACGGACGCCGGCACGCGCCGCGGCGGAAAGACCGGCCACCTTGGAGCGGGTAAACCTATCGGCGGCGCGGAATCCCGCATGGCTTCCTCGACGGCGACAGCGGCCGGCACCCCGATCTCCTGCTCCGGCCCGGCGGCGGGCGGAAACGGCGTTTTGCGCGGCGGTGCATCCGGTAGCTGTGTTTCCGTCGGCGGCGGCCAAGATCCTCCCGGCGCCGCCGTCGGGTCGCGCGATTCTCTCTCGCGCCGCTCCTTGCCGCGTATTCTCCCCTCCCGAAGGTCGCGTGGCTCACGGCTCTCGGCGCGGATAATTTCCGATTCGATCACGAGGTCGTTCGGTCCCCCGATCATCAAAAGATGTTCG
>JBQTKC010000226.1:0-6248 GCA_052386575.1 Beijerinckiaceae bacterium | reverse complement strand
CGTCCGGTTCGAATTCGCCGCGCCGGCTCTCCTTGAAATGCGCAAATTGCCATAGGTTGTCAGCCGTCAATCCAAACTTCGTGTCGCGGGTTCGTCACAACCGCCGCTGGACAATCACAGCACCGCTCCCCTATAACCCCGATCACTTCGCCGGCTTCCGGCGGCGCCCAGGTAGCTCAGTTGGTAGAGCACGTGACTGAAAATCACGGTGTCGGTGGTTCGATTCCGCCCCTGGGCACCAAATACATTTCCAGTGCCGTTCAAAGTCATCGATGTACTATTGAAATCGTTAATGTTTTAGTCGCGATTCGTTTTTGATGACATCCGGGAAAGCCGTTGGCCTTGCTGTTGGCATTGATGAAATCGTCCGCCGCGTCGATTTTGAGTATACGATTGCCTTGGCGAAAGATGACGCGGGCCGGTATTTTGCCGGCAAGGGCCGCGCAATGACCGAAGCCGCGGCGGGGGCGCTCGTCCTTTTCTCGGGGGGCCAGGATTCAACGACCTGTCTTGCCTTGGCGCTCGACCGCCATGCGCTTGTCGAGACGATTGGTTTCGATTACGGCCAAAGACATCGCGTCGAGCTTGCCCAGCGCGCGACGATCCGCCAATTGCTGCGCCAAAATTTCCCCGCGTGGGGCGAGCGTCTGGGCGAGGATCATTTGATCCGCATCGAGGCTTTGGCGCAAATCACCACGACGGCGATGACAAACGATGTCGAGATCGTGGCCGATTCCCGCGGCCTGCCCAATACCTTCGTGCCCGGCCGCAACCTCGTGTTCTTGACGCTAGCGGCGGCGCTCGCCTACCGGCGCGGCATCAAGCATATTGTCGGCGGCATGTGCGAAACGGATTTTTCCGGCTATCCGGATTGCCGCGACGATACCGTGAAAGCCATGCAACTCGCCTTAAATCTCGGCATGGAGGCGCGATTTGTTCTAGAAACGCCGCTGATGTGGCTCGACAAGGCCGCGACATGGCGCCTCGCGGAAACGCTAGGCGGAACCGCGCTCGTCGATCTCATCATCGAGTCGACGCATAGTTGCTACCTCGGCGAGCGCGCGATAAGGCACGAATGGGGTCGCGGCTGCGGTTCGTGTCCGGCCTGCAGGCTTCGCGCCGAAGGCTTCCGGAAATACATTGCCGCGCCGGAATAACAGGCGGCTTAACGTCAGCCGGCTCGTGGCGATCGGGCGGCGGACGCAAAGACATTGATGCTCCGATTTCGCCCCCGCCCGGCAATTGCACGATCAGGCCGACGCTAAAACAAGGGACGTGATAGGAATTGCTTAAAAGAGATCGTGATTTATGCAGATGTCGCCGTCACCGCATCCTTCAAAGGTAAGGGCCTATCGCAATGCAAACAAAATCCGCGCTCGCGCTGGCTATCCTCTCCGTGTTCTTGGCAAGCCCCGCGCTCAGCCAATCCGATCTGCGGTCAAGACAGCAGGCGGCGTGCGAGGAAGATGCTTACCGTTTTTGCCCTAATGAGATTCCTGACGAGGCGCGGGTAGCCAGTTGCCTTACGCGCCAGAAATCGAATCTTAGCCCAGAGTGCCGCGCGATGTTCGCGCCACCTCCCCGCCAACGCACCAGGCGCTGAGCTCCCCTCTGTTTCCGTCACGCCGCTTGCGCCAAGGCGGCGAGCGCCGCGCAAACCTCTTCGACGACACTCGCGACGAGATCGAGCTTTTCGCCTTCGCCCATGACCCGGATGACGGGTTCGGTGCCGGACGCGCGCACCACGAGCCGGCCGTTCTTGCCAAGCTTTTCGCGGCCATCCTCGATGGCGCGCGCGACACAAGCATCCGCCAAAGGCTGCCCGACCTTGAATCGCACATTGCGCAAGATTTGCGGCACCGGATCGAACCGGCGGCAGACTTGGCTTACCGGTTTTTCTTGGCTCTTGACGATCGCCAGGATTTGCAAGGCGGCAACGAGTCCATCGCCGGTCGTGCAATGATCCAGGAGGATAATGTGGCCGGATTGCTCGCCGCCAAGATTAAACCCATGTTGCCGCATGTGTTCGAGTACATAGCGATCGCCGACCGCGGTGCGGGCGAGGGACAGCCCGTGCCCTTCGAGATAGCGTTCGAGGCCGAGGTTCGACATGAGCGTCGCGACAATGCCTGGCCGCGCCAATCTTCCGTCCTCCTTCCAGCTCTGCGCGATCGCGGCCATCAATTGGTCGCCATCGACAAGCCTTCCCGCCTCGTCGACGATCAGCACGCGATCGGCGTCCCCGTCGAGCGCGATCCCGATATCCGCCCGCACTTCCCGGACCTTCTTGACAAGCGCTCCTGGCGCGGTGGAACCGAATTCGCGATTGATGTTGAACCCATCCGGCTCGACGCCGATCGGCACGACCTCGGCGCCCAATTCCCACAAGGCTTCGGGGGCGACCTTGTAGGCGGCGCCATTGGCGCAATCGACGACGATTCGCAGACCATCGAACGTAAGATTGCGTTTCAGGGTACGCTTGGCGAATTCGATGTAGCGGGCGCGGTCGCCCTCGACCCGCATCGCGCGGCCGAGATCCGAGGGTTGCGATAATTTGAGTGAGGACGGCTGAGCCAGCACCGCCTCAATTTTCGCTTCGATCTCGTCCGGCAATTTAAATCCGTCCGGGCCGAACAACTTGATCCCATTGTCTTCGTAAGGATTATGCGAGGCCGAAATCATGACGCCGACATCCGCCCGCATCGAACGGGTGAGCAGGGCAACGGCCGGAGCCGGCACCGGCCCGAGCAAAAGCACGTCGATGCCGACCGATGTAAGTCCCGCCACCATGGCGTTTTCGATCATATAGCCGGAAAGCCTTGTATCCTTGCCGATCACCGCGCGATGGCGATATTCGCCGCGTTGAAACATGACACCCGTCGCCTGGGCGACTTTCATGGCGAGCTCGGGCGTGATCGCGGCGTTGGCCACGCCCCTAATGCCGTCGGTGCCAAAATACTTGCCCATCGATCAAACTATCCTCTGACGCATCCCGCCAGCCTATCATGCGCGGCGCATGCATAAGTTAAGAATTTGCCTTATCACCTCTCCTCTGGAGGAATGCGCCTGATTGGCGCCGAGAATTCGGCGTGAGCTGCTGCATCCACTGGCCGGTGCTTGACCTTGGCGCTTGCCGGATCTTTTCCAAGGCAGTTGCCGGCCTTCCAATTGACCGATGGCCGGATCGGCCTTGGCGTAAATCCACCCCCGCAGTTGGGGCAGACGTTGCCCAAGATCTCTTCGACGCACTTTGAGCAAAATGTGCACTCGTAGGAGCAGATGCGAGCTTCCGTCGATTGGGGCGGCAGGGCCTTGTTGCAATGTTCACATGCCGGCCTGAGTTCAAGCATCGGGGCTAACCTTGATGAGCCGCGCGGATCCCTCCGATTCGGGAGCGCAACGAATCTCAGGGCGAGGTTGACCATTACGTCATGACATCTCCGCTAGTACCCAGAATCATTAGTGAGCGAACCGCTGCCTTCTTGTGTCGTGGCGACTCGCGCTCCATCGATCGTGGGTACTAGTAGCGGTAATGATCCGGCTTGAACGGGCCAGTTTGCGGCAGCCCGAGATAGGCCGCCTGGGCGGGAGTAAGCTTGGTCAGCTTAACGCCGATCTTCTCGAGGTGGAGGCTTGCTACTTTCTCATCGAGATGCTTTGGCAAGGTGTAGACCTTGCGTTCATATTGATTTTGCTTGGTCCAAAGCTCGATTTGCGCCAAGATCTGATTGGTAAACGAAGCCGACATCACGAAGGAAGGGTGACCCGTCGCATTGCCGAGATTGACGAGGCGGCCTTCCGACAAAAGGATAATCCGCTTGCCGTCCGGAAATTCGATCTCGTCAACCTGCGGCTTGACATTGTGCCATTTCAGATTGCGCAGGCCCGCGACCTGTATTTCGGAATCGAAATGACCGATGTTGCAAACGATGGCGCGATCCTTCATCGCGCGCATGTGATCGAGCGTGATGACGTCGACATCGCCGGTGCAGGTGACAAAAATATCCGCGCGCGGCGCGGCATCTTCCATGGTTGTGACCTCATATCCCTCCATCGCCGCCTGCAAGGCGCAGATCGGATCGACCTCGGACACCAACACCCGGCAGCCGGCGTTGCGTAGCGAGGCCGACGAGCCCTTTCCGACATCGCCGAAACCGTTGACCATCGCGACCTTGCCCGCCATCATCACGTCGGTGCCGCGGCGGATGCCATCGACAAGCGATTCCCGGCAGCCGTAAAGGTTGTCGAACTTCGACTTGGTGACCGAATCGTTGACGTTGATCGCGGGCCAAAGGAGCTTGCCGTCGCGCTCCATGAGATAAAGCCTGTGGACGCCGGTCGTCGTCTCCTCGCTGACGCCTTTGATGGCGTTGCCGCATTTGGCGTACCAGCCGGGAATATAGGCGAGCCGCCGCTTGATCGCGGCGTATAGAACCTCTTCCTCCTCGTTGCCCGCTTTGTCGAGAAAGGCCACATCCCCCGCCTCGGCGCGCATGCCGAGATGAATGAGCATGGTGGCGTCGCCGCCATCGTCCAGAATGAGGTTAGGGGTGCCGCCGTCGCTCCACTCAAAAATCCTGTGAGTGTAATCCCAATAATCGGCGAGGCTTTCGCCCTTGATGGCGAAGACCGGAGTGCCGGTCGCGGCGATCGCCGCGGCGGCATGATCCTGGGTCGAATAAATGTTGCAAGACGCCCAGCGGACATCGGCGCCGAGCGCCTTCAACGTCTCGATCAGCACGGCGGTCTGGATCGTCATATGGAGGGAGCCCGCGATCCGCGCGCCCTTGAGCGGCTGGCTTCCGCCAAATTCGGCGCGAACCGCCATCAAACCCGGCATTTCGGTTTCCGCGATGGCGATTTCCTTGCGGCCCCAGGCGGCAAGCTCGATGTTGGCAATGGCGTAGTCGTGCGGTGCGGCGTGGGTCATGGGCGAAAGCGGCTCCGGAATGAGAAATTCCGCCGCTTATAGCAGGCCGCGGCCCAAGAAGCAATAAAGATATAAGCAAATCTTTATATGATTGTCGGGGCGGAACCTTCCCGCCATGCCTCCGGCCGGTAGGGCCTATAGCGTGTTGGATTGTGCTAAAATGCTAATATGAAGCCATCTGAAGCACTTGCAGCTCACCGCGCCGAATTGCGGCAGCTTGTCAGCCGCCATGGTTTGTCACGCCCGCGCGTCTTTGGATCGGTTTTGAGTGGCACTGACACCGACGAGAGCGACCTTGATTTGCTGGTTGATCCCGCGGAAACGACAACCCTATTCACACTCGCAAGGCTGGAACATGCCGCACAAGAATTGCTGGGTGTTCCGGTGTCGGTTCTGACGCCGGAGTTTTTGTCTTTGAAGTTTCGAGATCATGTGCTGGAACGAGCGGAGCCGCTATGAAGCACCCGGAGCGCGTTGCAGACTATCTGGAACACATCGCACAGGCGATCCAGCGCGCGGCGGAATACATCGAACGTTTGGACAACGTGAGCGCCTTTCGGCAAAGCCAGCGCGATCAGGATGCCGTCATACGCAATATCGAGGTTATTGGCGAAGCCGCCCGCCAAATTCAGAAACGCGCGCCCGAATTCGTGATGGCTTACCCTGAATTGCCATGGGTCGAGATGTGGGGCATTCGCAACAAAATGATCCACGATTACTTTGACGTGGATGTCAACATTGTCTGGAGCACCATCAAAGACGACTTGCCCCGGCTAAAACAGCAGATCGATGGTTTGCTGAAGCCGGAACCCGACCCCTCCCGATGAAAGCCTCCGCCTGCGCGGACGGCGGGGGCGACGACCCCGCCGCACACATACCCCGTAACTTCATTGACTGACCAGCTTGCCAAATTCACAACTTTTGACTTGATCCCCTACCGAGCCGCTGGCCGCACCGGACTCATCGAGCCAGCGGCGGGGCGCATGATGAGGCGCGCCAACAAACCGCCCGGTTTTTCCGCGCCTTACGGCCAGCACGAGATTATCACGCCGAGCGGCGATGAAGAGATCTAGGTGTGATCCGGCGTGCAAAATTGACCCCTTAAGGAGGGGGATCGGCGGCGGAAATTGACCCCCTGAGAATTGGCCTGATGGGCTGCTGGCTTTGATTCGAAGCGAGCAGCGAGGGGGACTGCTAACGGTGGAGACGATTGGCCGGATTCGGCGCGAGCATTTTCTCAAGGGCAAGACGATCAAGGAGATCGCTCGGGACGTGAAGGTGTCCCGCAACACGGTCCGCAAGGTGCTGCGATCGGGGA
>JBQTKC010000225.1:0-7876 GCA_052386575.1 Beijerinckiaceae bacterium | reverse complement strand
TCAACGAAGGGCTTCAGCCAATCCGTCAGCGCCGCATCCCAATCCGCCATGACCCGCGCTCCCATGAGAGCGCGGAGCATTTCCCACCGAAAATAACCAATCCGTTAATCTGCCAAAGTAGTGCTAGTTGGGAGGGATATTATTTGCAAGGGTGCGCTTTCGTTTTCTTTCGATGGACATGACACGCTTGCGTTTTAATGAACTTGGACCACTCCGATGGACCTCAAAAGCGGTGTCCCATGCTAAAAACAATTTTCTATACGAGAAAAAACCGCCGGGAAGTTTACTTTTCGGGCAAAAAGAAGGATAGTTGCCGTCACTTTAATAGGGCCCATTGCCGCGCCGCCGCGCTGGAGAAATTCAATGATCGACCGCCGGTCCTTTGTCAGTGATTTCATCGCTTGCGGCGTCTCGTTGGCGATCTTCCCCTTCGCGTCCAGCTCGAAGTCTTTCGCGGGGACGCTCGCCGCCTTCGACAAGGACAACGACGGCACGCTCGACCTCGCCGAGGTGAAGAGCGCCGCCGCTCGCGTGTTCGATCAGCTCGAAAAGGACGGCGACGCCACGCTCGATCGCAAGGAGACCAGCGTCCGGATAGGCGAAAAGGAATTCAATGAGGCCAACCCGGATCGTGACGGGACTTTGACGAAGGACGAATATCTTGGCCTTGCCGAAAAACTCTTCAATGCGGCCAATCCCGATAGGGATGGGACGCTCGACGAGAAGGAACTCAAGTCAAAGGCAGGGCGCGCGCTCTTGCGCTTGATTCAAAAGTAGCCCGCAATTGAACTTTCCTTGATGTCCCTGAAACGGTTCGCCGGGGCAACAATTTCTCCGCTCCTGCGTTAACAACTGACGCTTTTGAATTTTGCCAAAGGGTCAAGGCCAATGCCCTCAAAACTCGATCAACTGAAAGCCATGACGACCGTTGTCGCCGATACCGGCGATGTGGACGCCATCCGCCGCTTCGGCGCTGTCGATGCGACCACGAATCCGACGTTAATCCTGAAAGCGGCGCACTTGCCGAATCACGCGCGTCTCTTGGAGGAAACCGTTCGTTGGGGCCGCGAGCACAAGCGTTTGACAAGCGAAATCACCGACCGGCTCGCCTTGAAATTCGGGCTGGAGCTGGCCAATCTCGTGCCTGGCCGCGTGTCGACGGAAGTCGATGCGGATCTGTCTTTCGACACGGAGGGAACGGCGGCCAAGGCCCGCGCGATCATCGCCGCATATGATGAGCTGGGGTTAAGCCGCGAGCGCGTTTTGATCAAAATCGCCGCGACCTGGGAGGGCATCCGGGCCGCGAAGATTCTTCAACGCGAGGGTATCGATTGCAACTTGACCTTGACTTTCTCGCTCACCCAGGCCGCCGCTTGCGCCGATGCCGGCGTATTTCTCATCTCGCCTTTCGTCGGGCGCATTCTCGATTGGTACACCAGGGCCGAGGGCAAGAGCTATACGGCGGAAACCGATCCAGGAGTCCATTCCGTGCGGCAAATCTACAATTATTACAAGGCGCACGGGATTAAGACGGTGGTCATGGGCGCATCGTTTCGCAACATGGGCGAGATCGAGGCTCTGGCTGGTTGCGACCGGCTCACCATTTCACCGCAATTGCTCGACGAACTTTCGCAAGACATGGGCGAGCTGCCGCGCGTGCTCGATCCCAAGACGGCGGCGGCTCGCCCGCCGGCAAAGCTCTCGCTCGACGAAAAGTCCTTCCGTTACATGTTGAACGAGGATGCCATGGCGACCGAGAAGCTCGCCGAAGGGATCAGGGTTTTTGCCAAGGATTTGCGCGCGCTGCGAGAGCAGGTGTCGAAGCGGCTGCAGGAAGCCGCTTAGGCGCGGCCGCCATGCAAATAGCCTTGCTGGGCGGATTCCTGCTGTACGGCATAGCTGGCGGAAATTGGAACAACGGCCACTTTCGTTTAATCGGCGAGATTATTCTTCCTTGGCCTTTTGCGTGAAAACCTGGCGGCCATGGTACATGCCGGTCTTGAGATCGACGTGATGGGGGCGCCGCAACTCGCCGGAATCCTTGTCCTCCACATAGGCCGGCGCCTTGAGCGCATCGGCGGAACGCCGGAACCCGCGCTTCATCGGGGAAGTTTTGCGTTTCGGAACGGCCATGGCACTTTCTCGATTGTCGTTATCTCGATAGGGGATCAGGCGCGAAGCCGTCTTAGGCGAGCGCGAGTTGATGCCTCTTACAATGGAAAGTTACATTTGACCATCCCAAAACGCATGCTGGAAGCCCAACAGGTTAGTGCGTTACAAGTCCTATGGGCAATGCGCTCGGCATCGTCTTGAGCAGCGAGGCGGCTAGGCTGTGGATCAACGCAAATCGCGTCCGCGGTCGTCACTTTCAGGAAAACAGAACCCAGGGGAGGTCAAGGTGCCGTCGAACTTCGCGCTCAAACAAATTGGTTCGGATGATATGTCCCTCATGGATCAACTTTTGAGCGTGTTCGGCGAAGCCTTCGAAAACCACATTTCATACTCCAGTGCGCGCCCGAAGGCCGAGTATATGAAAAAATTGCTTCAATCTGACTACTTCATTGCGCTCGTTGCACTAAGCGGAGTGTCAGTTGTGGGCGGGGTGGCTGCTTACGAACTGAAGAAATTTGAGCAGGAGCGAAGCGAAATCTACATCTATGATTTGGCTGTTGCCGAACCTTACCGCCGCGCTGGTATTGCGACGGAATTGATATCGAGCTTGAAGCGAATCGCAGCCGCACGCGGTGCATATATGATTTTCGTGCAAGCCGACCGCGGCGATGATCCGGCGATCGCGCTTTACACCAAGCTCGGCGCTCGCGAGGACGTGCTCCATTTCGATATTCCAACCGCTTAGCCGCCCGCCGGCCAGATGCCGATTCGACGGGTGGCAGGACTTCCTATCGCGTGTTTGGTATTCATTTCACGCAAAAGACAAGTGAATCAGCCCCCCGTGCGCGTGCCATGACGCGGGCGGCCAGCCACAGGTGGCGCCGGGACGGTTTTGCGGGATTGCGATGCCCGGGACTCGGCAGCGCGGTTGCGAGCAATGCGGCCTCCCTGGCGTCGAGCCTATCCGCGCTCTTGTGGAAATAATGGCGCGCCGCCGCCTCGGCACCAAAAATTCCTGGCCCCCATTCGGCCAGGTTGAGATAGACCTCCAAAATGCGCCGTTTCGGCCATGCAATATCGATTATGAGCGCCAACGGAATCTCGATTGCCTTGCGGACGTAGGATCGCGATGGCCAAAGAAACAAATTCTTCGCGGTCTGCATAGGGATCGTCGAAGCGCCCCGCCTCGGCCCGTTCGCGCCCGGGTGATCGAGGACCCAGCGCAAAGCGCCCCAATCCACGCCGTCATGCTTGCAAAAGTGTGCGTCCTCCGAGACGATGACAGCGGCGCGGAGAAAACCCGAAATGCGCTCGAGCGGAACATAGTGACGCTCGACCGCCTCGCCTTCGAGCCAACGCACCAGCATGAAAGTTGAAATAGGCGGCTGGAACCGGTAGACGAGAATCAAAGCGGCGGACCCGAGCGCCAGCGCCGCGCCGGCAAAGAGGAGGATGCGCGCGATCGTGCCGATCAATCCGCCCCGGCGGAACCTAGTCACCATGGCCGAGCCTTGACCGGTCGCGCCCAATAGGGCAAGCAAAGCCTCGGCTTTATTGGTCAAAGGGCGGCAGGACAATGTCCGGCGGCGCGCGCGAACGCGAATTCAAGGCTAAATTGGCGGCAAATGCTGCCGCCACGGAGCGGATGCTCGATTCACTTCTGAGCCCCGCCTGCCTTCCGGGCGAGACGGTCCGGCCGCCGCGCTTTCTTGACGCCATGCGCTACGCCTGTCTCGACGGCGGAAAGAGGTTCCGGCCTTTTCTCTTAATCGAGACCGCGCGGCTTTTTGGCGTGGAGGGTGTTGGCGTTGCCCGCGCGGCGGCGGCCGTTGAAATGGTCCATTGCTACTCGCTCGTCCATGACGATCTGCCGGCGCTCGACGACGACGATTTGCGGCGCGGGCGGCCTGCCACGCACAAGGCGTTCAATGAGGCGACCGCGATCCTTGTTGGCGATGGCCTTCTCACCTACGCGTTCGATGTGACGGCGGACCCGGCGACCCACAAGGACCCGCACGTTCGCGCGGAACTCGTTCTGGCTCTCGCGCGCGCGGCCGGTTTGGGAAACATGATCGGCGGGCAGGTGCTCGATCTCGAAGCCGAGCAGGCGATGGAACGGCACATGCCGGAAGCGGTGATAAAACTGCAAGCGATGAAAACAGGCGCGCTGTTGCATTATGCGGTCGAAGCGGGCGCGATCCTTGGGCGAGCCAATGCTTCGGCGCGGGGCGCGCTCTCCCGTTATGGCCGTGCGCTTGGCGCGGCGTTTCAGGTGGCCGACGATATTCTCGATGTCGAAGCCGACGCATTGGCGCTCGGCAAGCGCGCGGGCAAGGACGCCAGCCGCAACAAGGCGACGCTTGTTTCGGCACTCGGCGTTGACGCGGCGCGGGAACGGCGCGACAGCCTCGTGGCGGCGGCGATCGCCGCGCTCGAATCGTTGCCGCAAGGCACCAAGGCGGCGGTCTTGAAAGAAGCAGCCCGTTTCGTCGCCGCACGGAACCATTGATGGTGCGCCGCAGCCCGATTTCGCCAGGGCGGCGAAGCAATTTGCGGTTTTGGCTTCCCCTTCGCGTCGTGCGCGGCCATCCTCGCCTCTTCGCGGGCATCGCGGCCGGACTCGTCGCGGGCGTCCTCTTGCCCGATTCGATTCACTTGGCGACAAGGCTTTTAATCGCCTGGAACGCGGGAACCTGGCTTTATTTCATTGCCACCGGCATCATGATCGCCCGGGCAACTCCGCAATTGGTGCGGCGGCGAGCCAGGATGAGCGACGAGGGAAGATTTTTTATTCTCGCGTTCACCTGCTTTGCTGCGATCGCGGCGATCGCGGCAATTGTTGCGCACCTCGCCATCGTTAAGGATCTGCCGGGGACGATGAAAGGCCTCCATATGGGGCTCGCGGCGGCGGCGATCGTCAGCGCCTGGTTCTTCATCCATCTGACCTACGCCCTTCATTACGCGCATGAATATTTCGACGAATATTTCGCCGAGCCTGACCGGCCGGCGGCCGAGCGCGGCGGCTTGGCTTTTCCTGGAACGGAGCACCCCGGCTATTATGACTTCTTATATTTTTCCTACGTGATCGGCGTCGCCTGCCAGACCGCCGATGTCGTCATTTCTTCGCGGGCGATGCGGCGGGTGGCGCTCGTTCATTGCATCCTCGCCTTTTTTTTCAACAGCGCGGTGCTGGCCCTCACGATCAACATCGCCGCCGGGATGGTTTAGAGCCGGGGAACCGTTCAATCTTCGCGGGCTGGCATGTTCGCGATTTCGACGCGCTCGCTAACGCCCGGCGGGGAGAAGCCAAACACCCGGCCGTAAAAATCGAGCTCCAATTCAAGCACGCGGCGCAGGGTCTCGGCCTTGCGAAAGCCGTGGCCTTCGCCCGCGAAGGAATAATAGGCGACAGGCAAGCCCCGCGCGGTCATTGCCGCGACCATGGTTTCCGCTTGATTAGGCGGAACCGTTTTGTCGTCCTCGCCTTGGAAAAAGATCACCGGACAGGCGAGCCGGTCGATATGGTGGACCGGCGAGCGCTCGTCATAGAGCGCTTGTGCTTGCGGCAAGGGACCGATCAGCCGGTCGAGATAGCGGGACTCGAATTTGTGCGTATCCTTGGCGAGCAACATAAGATCGCCGACGCCGTAAAAGCTCGCCCCCGCCTTGAATAGGTGCAGGGAGGTGAGCGCGGCAAGCGTGGTAAACCCGCCGGCGCTGCCGCCGCGAATGACGAGGCGGGCGGCATCGGCGAGCCCGCGTGCGACAAGATGGTTTGCGGCGGCGGCGCAATCCTCGACATCGACGACGCCCCACTGCCCATAAAGCCTCTCGCGATAGGCACGGCCGTAGCCGGACGAGCCGCCGTAATTGACATCGGCAACGCCAAAGCCGCGACTCGTCCACCATTGGACGCTTAATGAAAAACCGTTGGTGGTCATGCTGGTCGGCCCGCCATGCGACAAGACGACGAGTGGAGGCAACTTTCCGGAGGGGCCTTCGTAGTCGCGGTTTTTTGGCGGATACCAGAAGCCATATGCGAGGCCGCCGCGCGTCGCAAATTGGATCGGCTCGCCCTGCGAAATGGTTTCTTCCGGGAGCACGGCGGGGGCCGCTCGGCGAATGACGAGGGGCGCGCCGCCGTCCGCTTTTGGCAATAAACTGATTGCAGGCGGCGCGGATTGAGGTGTCGCGATATAAGCCAAGCCATCACCGAGCACGCGTGGGCAATCCTGCACCTGGCCAATGCCGAGCGGTGCGATGTTGCCGTCCACGATCAACACGGCGGTCCTGATCCCGTCGCGGACGATCGCGGCGACGATCCGCCCATCGGCGAGAAAATCGTAATAGCATTGGCGGAAAACCCAGTGCGGACCGCCGATCTCGGCTTCGACCGGCGCCACGGACTTAATCTTCGTCCCGCGCAATGCATAGAGGTTCCACCAGCCGGTCCGGTCGGAACAAAAATAGAGCGTGCCGTCAGCCGACCACTCCGGCTGCACGATGGCTTCAGGGGTCGCGCCGGCAGCCAGCCGCGCGGCTTCGGGCGTGCCTTCGCTCGTTATGCCGGCGGCGAAAAGCTTTGTGCCGTCCCAAGGCATGCCGGGGAGATCCCAGGCGATCCAGGCCAGTTCTTCGCCGCCAGGGGCAAGCCGCGGCGAGCTCAAGAAATCCGGTCCCTCGACCAAGATTGTCTCGGCCCCGCCCGCATCGAGCGGCAAGGCGACAATCGCGGCCTTTGGATCGGCCGGCGGGCGGTTGCGATAATCTTCTCGCACGGCGAGAACGCGGCGGCGTAGAAGATCGAATTCGAAATCGGCGTAGCGGCAGCCTGCCGGCGTTTCGATTCGGCGCGGGCTACCCGCCTCAAAGAGCCAGACGCTCCCATCGGCGCGCTCGCTAAGAACGACGATGCCCGCACTTACCGCGTAGGCGCCGCCGCCATATTCATGCACGCGGCTGCCTACGTTAAAGGGCGGCGGCGTAAGGTCCGCAATCTCGCCATCCGCCCGGCGGCGGCACAATACCGTGCGGCCATTCTCGCTTGGTCTTGCTTCGAGCCAATAGAGGTCTTGGCCATCGACGCGCACGCCGCCAAGACCAATCGCCGCCCCGGTCATGAGCTCGACGCTTACCGGCGAGACCCAGGCGCCGTAAGGGGCAGCGATCTTGCTCATCGGAGAACCTGGCCACGCGAGCCGGGAAGGCGATTTGCTTGAGGATAAAGGGCGCGACGCTGTTTCACGGATCCACTTTGGGGCGCAAACGTTAATTCCGCGGCATCATCGTGACGGTTGCGTTCATCCATCGACATCTGCTCGGCTTTGATCCATTTCAAATCACGCGGGGCGGATGCCGAGCAGCGGCGGCGGCAGCATCACGTGCGGTCTTTCGCCCCCTTGCCGTGCCGGTCCAGGATGACGCCCCGCGCTTTCGATGCCGGCGACCATGAGACCGCCGGCTTCGGAGGCCCGCAGCCCGGCCGCGTAGCAGCACGTGAACGCCGCCCGGCACTTCAGGCTCGAAACGGCTTCAAGGAATTGCACTATGACGGGCAGCTTGCGTGGCTCCCGCGCATACGCCTCTCCCGCCGCGACAGCGGCTTCGTTCAATCCCGATCCCTATTATTGTAAACAGGCCCTAGCACTACTTTGGCAGATTAACGGATTGGTTATTTTCGGTGGGAAATGCTCCGCGCTCTCATGGGAGCGCGGGTCATGGCGGATTGGGATGCGGCGCTGACGGATTGGCTGAAGCCCTTCGT
>JBQTKC010000224.1:0-4434 GCA_052386575.1 Beijerinckiaceae bacterium | reverse complement strand
CAGAATCACAGGATTGGAACTTTTGCAAAGCTCTCCTACATGGGGACATCAATTCTCGCCCTTCCCCGAGCTCTTCGGGCCTTGGAGGCCCGGAAGATGCCGAGGAAATGGCCGTGGCCGCCGCCGCCGGCTTCCTAAAATCGCGCGCCGTCCGGTATACGTCAAGAATTTGGAATAATCGTTATTGAGCCACGATCGGCGCAAGGGCATGTTTCCATTGCCATGGAAGATGCCTTAAACTAGCTAAGTTTCCAGTAACACATTTGCCGGCCTGCGTTGGAGCTACAACTTTGTTTGATGGTAACCGAGTGGCGCATCTTCGCCAAAAAATCGCGCGGGCTATGCTTGCCATCGATGCATTTGTCGATTCCTCGCTCCATTCGGGGTTGGAGCGGGCGCGGGAAAGTTACGCCTCCTTTGCGGCCTACATGGATGGATTCCATCTTGCGGGCTGGCGGTACGCCCTCAACGAACTCGCCTGTGAGACGCTCACTCTCGGACTGGGCGTCGGCCTGCTGGCCCTTACCCTCGCCGGTCCGGCCTTCCTCGAGACCTCTGAGGACTGGCTGAAAAAAACCGACCTCGCGGTGACCTTTCTTGACCGCTATGGCCAGGAGGTCGGTCAGCGCGGCATCAGGCATGACGACAAGGTCTCGTTCGACGAACTGCCGCCAAATCTGATCCAAGCGGTGATCGCGACCGAGGATCGGCGGTTCTTCAATCACTACGGGATTGACGTGATCGGCACGCTGCGCGCCTTGACCGTCAACGCGCGGGCCGACACGGTGGTCCAGGGCGGCTCTTCTATCAGCCAGCAATTGGCGAAAAATCTGTTTCTTTCAAACCAGCGAACGCTGGCCCGCAAGATCAAGGAGGCCTATCTCGCGGTCTGGCTCGAATTCCGCCTGCCAAAACGCGAGATACTGCGGCTTTATCTCGATCGTGCGTATCTCGGCGGCGGCACCTTCGGAGTGCAAGCCGCGGCGGAATTCTATTTCGGCAAATCCGTGCGCGAGCTTTCGCTTGCCGAAGCCGCCATGATTGCCGGTCTCTTCAAGGCGCCTACCAGATACGCGCCGCATATCAATCTGCCAGCGGCCCGCGCGCGGGCAGCCGACGTCTTGAACAATATGGTCGAGTCCGGCTACCTCACCGAGGGGCAGATTTACGCGGCGCTCCGCAATCCGGCGACGCCTGTCGATCGCAGCCGGGACCTTACTCCGGACTGGTATCTCGATTATGCCTATGACGAGGTGAAAAAACTCGCCGACGAAAAAAAGCTCGGCGACGATCGCGTGCTTACCGTGCGCACCGCCCTTGACACCACTCTGCAACAACATGCCAACGCGACGATCGAGAATTCATTGCGCGAGCATGGCCCGGACTATCACGCCAAACAAAGCGCGATGGTGATTCTCGATCCGCTCGGCGCGATGCGCGCGATGATTGGCGGCCGCGACTATGGCGCGAGCCAGTTCAATCGCGCCACGGACGCGTTACGGCAACCTGGGTCTTCCTTCAAGCCTTTCGTCTATTTGACGGCGCTGATGACCGGCAAATTCAAGCCTTCGACGATCGTCGTCGACGGGCCGATTTGCCTCGGCGATTGGTGCCCGCGCAATTACAAGAATTCCTATGCGGGCCGCTTGCCGCTTATCGAGGCCCTGGCACGTTCGCTGAACACGGTCGCGGTCCGCTTGTCGGTTTCCATCGGCGAGGCCGATCCGGTCCCAGGGCACAACAATGCCTTCGAGAGCGCCAAACGCGGCCGCGCCAAGATTGTCGAAACCGCGCGCAAGATGGGACTGACCACGCCTCTCGCCGATACGGTCTCGCTGCCGATCGGCGCCGCCGAAGTCACGGTGATCGATATGGCTTCGGCTTATTCCACTTTCGCCAATGGCGGCTTGCGCGCGCGCCCGTACTCGGCGGTGGAGATCACCAACAGCCGCGGCGAAGTGATCTACCAGCACGACCGCGATGCACCGCGGCCGCGGCAAATCTTCGATCGAAGTACGATCGAGACAATGGTTTCGATGATGATGCAGGTGGTCCTGGCCGGCACCGGACGCCGGGCGCAGCTCGACAATGTCGAGACCGCCGGAAAAACCGGCACGACAAACGGCTACAAGGACGCCTGGTTCATCGGCTACACAGGCAATTATGTCGCCGCGATTTGGTTCGGCAACGACGACGATACGCCGATGGATAATATGACCGGCGGCACGCTGCCCGCGCAAACTTGGCATGAGGTCATGGCATACGCGCATCAGGGCATTGAATTGAAGCCTTTGCCCGGCAGGCCGGCCCCAACGGGGGCACCCCTCCCGCCGGCCGCCGGGATCGCTGCCGCCGATGTGCCACGCCGGCCGGCCAGTTTGCCTGCGGCCGCGGCTTCAGCGCTCGCCGTCATTGAAGCCGCGATGATGAACATGCGAAAGCGCCGCGGGGACGCGGGCGTCGCGGCAAACGGATCTGCTGGCGGCGGAACCGGCCGGGACATCCAAGCGCCGGCGGACAACGCTACGGCCGGGGGCGGTGGATGAGCCTCAAAACGGCCATTGCTATGAAGGGACGCAGCCAGGCGCAGGGCACAATTCTAAGCAAATTCTTGTCGGCCGGCTGCATTGGCATTTTTCTCGGCCTATTCGTTACCTTCGTCGTGGTTGAGCGCGGCAAGGGCTTTGGGGCCATCGTCGCGGGTCCATGGACCAGCTGGCCGCGCAACGATACATCGGAAACCGATCCCTACACCCGCGCGATTCTTGCTTATTCGGGCGAAATGTCCTTGATCGAATCAGAAGGAATGAGCTTCGTCGCCCGAGGCGACAGCAATGGCGCCGAATTCGGACCGGCCTGCGACTATGTGTTGAAGGGCGAAATACCGTCTGCCCGCTATTGGACGTTGACGCTGCTCTCGCCAGCGGGCGCCCCGATCGCCAACGCGGCCGGCCGGCAAGGATTCACCTCAAGCGAGGTTTTGCGGGCAAGCAACGGCCAATTCGAGATCACCCTCTCTCGCCATGCCCGGCCGGGCAATTGGCTGCCGATAGGGGGCACCGCGAAATTCATTCTCGTTCTGCGCCTCTATGATAGTGAACCTGGTGCCGCCGCCACTACCCTCGACGCCGCGCATTTGCCGGGCCTCGTTCGGAGCCGTTGCGAATGAAGGAGATCGATCGCCTCCTCGGAGCGCTTCTCTGGTTCCTTGGCGTTGTGGCCGTGGCCGGAATCACGCACATCATTACCATTTTCGCATTGCCGGATATCGCGGCAACAAGTACAGCTGCGCGGATTTCGGAGCTAGCAAAACCTGGGCAGTTGACGCCTTTGCCAGCGGCTGGCGACAATAAGCAAGGCATGCCTTTCGCGGACCCTGCGATGGTCCAGTCGGTTTGTCCCTTCGACCTCTCGCAAGGCGCTTTGCGCATGCACGCGGATGTCGAGGGCGGCGGGCTTCTTACATTTTCGTTTCGCACGACCGCCGGACAAGTCTTTTATTCGATGACGGACCTCGCGGCACACAAAGGCAAGATCGACGTCGTCGTGCTCACCGCCGCACAGTTGGAAATCGTCGAGACCGAGGACAACGAAGACGACCCATCACAGGATTTACGGCTCGTTGCGCCGGAACCGCAGGGATTTGTGATCGTCAGCGCCCTTTCCGTCTATCAGAGCGACCGGGCAGAGGCGGAAGAGCGCGTCAAGTCGGTTGCCTGCGGGAACGAGCAGATCGCGCAGAATTGAAAGCCAATCGCCGAACCTGCGCCTCGAACGCGAGCCTTGGTTACTTATTCTAGCAGGCGGCCGCCCAGCTTGCCGCCGTTTTTCTGAGGTCGCTTTTTCGAATCGCGGCGCGCACGTTTTGTTGCGCGGCCTTCGTCCGTATGGCGTTCTTGCCGAACACCGGTGAAAAAGACGACCGTGCCGTGGCCGATCGGAGCGACCCTCAAATGCACGCCGCCTGTCGCTGGTTTGAAAACGATAAGGTCACCCACTGGCTTTTGCTCCGGATAGGATTTGCGCGTCCCCGCCGAGAACGAGACATTTCTCCTGCCGCAAAATCTAACCCGCGGTCCTTGATAAGGTCTCGCGGGATGGCGAAAAATGAGACGCGCTGTTTCAATAAGTCGCAAACCAGTTTCACCGAAAGCCTTACCCGAGGCTGGTCAAGGTCACCAAACCAAATTGTTCTTTACAAAGACAGGCAAGATCTCGTCCCATCACTCGCGCCGACGCGATCGCAAAGAAACGCGCAAAAACCGTACCAAAATCCTGGGCGCGAAAAAGTCGCACCGTACCGAGATTCTAGAGCATTTTCATGATGGGCGGCGATAACCCGAATTGGCGAGGTAATTTGCGCCCTCCTTTGGTGTGAACTCCGCGAGCGCTTGAGCGATGGCTTCGATGAGGGCATCAAATGTTCCCGCGGCA
>JBQTKC010000223.1:0-1569 GCA_052386575.1 Beijerinckiaceae bacterium | reverse complement strand
TAGGTCCTTCGCACAACTCTTCGGCTTGACCCCGGCCGAAACGCGAATGCTCGCAGCGTTAATCTTTGGAGAAGGAGTCACAAATGCAGCCGAACAGCTGAAAATGGCGGAGTCTACGGCGCGCACTCATATTAGGCACATTTTCGAGAAAACAGATACCCACCGCCAAGCTGAACTCACCCGGCTATTCTTTGAAGTCACAATTCCAAGCGCAATCGGCATAAAGCGGTTTGACCGCGACGAAACCCTGATCGTACCAAGATTCGCGTGAAACATATTGGCGCCATCGCTCGGGCCGCCCATCCCACATGGCCGGCTGGGATCGTCAACACAAATTACATACCCTGGTAGGAAAGCACCTTATGCGGTCCGAGGGCTCCACGCTAAAGCAGCACTTAACCGCATATTCCTGGTTGCTGCCGCTCCTCGCCGTTGGCATGGCCGCGACGATTGGCTGGCCGGTATTCTGGTTCGCCAAGTCGCGCGCGGCCGCGGCCGCCTTGACGGAATGGACGGCGCATGAGGCGCAGCTCGGCCGCGTCTGGTCCTGCCCCGGCCGAAAAACCAGCGGCTTTCCGTTTTCGGTCGAGATTTCCTGCGCCGGCCTGCTTTTTCAAGGCGAAATCCTTGGTAGGACAATGACTGGGAGCGTCCGCGGATTCCGCGCCAGTTCGGCCATTCTGCGGCAGGGCGAAGTGCTGGCGGAACTAGACCCGCCGTTTGCCGCGAAAACCAGCGACGGCATGTTCGATATTGCAATCCAATGGAAGGAGCTATTCCTCAATCTCGAAGGCCGGCCCGGCGTGCTCGATCGCGTTACTCTTGTTGGCAATCAGGTCCGGCGGCAAGGAAAAATAGGAGGGGTTGACTCGGTCGAGGGAGCGTTCGGCGATGTCAGCGGCAATTTCGTTCTGATCCAGGACCGGCGCGACCATGCCTATGATTTCATGGTTTCCGTGAAGCAGGGCTCGGTTCCGGCGATCAACAGCCTCTTGGACACTCAACTCCCGGTTGACATGCAGGTCAGAGGCAAAATATCGCAAGCCGATTTACGCGGGGCGGAAACGCTCCAGGATGTTCTCGAAAATTGGCGCGCGGCGAACGGTCATGTCGATATCGCGGCCGGGTCGCTGACGAGCGGGCAAATAGCCTTCGATGCCAAGGGCGGCTTCGCCCTCGACGAAGAGCACCGCGTGAAAGGCAAACTCGACGCCAGTTTCAAAGGGCTCGACAAAGCCTTTCGCCAATTGGGCGTCGATCCAGCGCTCATCATGGCCGGTCAAGTTCTGGCGGGGCTGCTCGGCGGCGGCAAGGCCGGCGGCACGAGGCGCCTGAACTTGCCGTTGACCTTTTCTGGAGGCTTTCTGTCGATCGGCCCGGTGCGCACGCAAATCCAAATTCCGCCGCTCTATTGACCGGCAACCGCGGCTCCTGGCGAAAAGATCACGTCTCGCCCGCCCGGCGGCCGAAATCCGGAGCAGCGGTTTCCTGGCCTTGCTCGATAATGCCGCGCCGGATCGCCCGGGTCCTTGTGAAGAGATCGAACAGCGCTCCCGCGTCACCATTGCG
>JBQTKC010000222.1:0-13477 GCA_052386575.1 Beijerinckiaceae bacterium | reverse complement strand
GCGATCGGCGCGGTTTCGAGCTTTTCGCGGAACGTCTCGAAAGCGACCAGCGCGGCGATGGCGGCGAGCGGATCGTTGTTCTTGTCCAGCCCTTCATATCGAAGGCTCACATCAAAAAAACCAAGCTGCCCCATCGCGAAAACCCCGCTCTTACCGCCCGCAAACCTTGCATCCGATTCGCGCGGCACCAGGAAGCACAATTTTTCGAGGTGCCCTTTAGCGAATTCGAATCTGCGCTCTGCCAGGCTCCGCTCAGAATCCAACTTCTCGGTATGCAGAGCGCGAGCTGTCCAGGTGGAGATGATGAGGCCAGCGACAGAAACGATCCCCGACACTACGGCAGCAACGACCGCTGGTCCGATCCAATCCATCAAGTCTCCAAAAATTTCATAAAGGACGCTTATCCTATCCGATCCGAAAAATCGCGGTGCCCAGACATCCGGCCCATACACATATTTTTCTTCACCCGGTTATAGTCCGGCGTTGCCGCTTCGCGGTCCGCTGGGTTAGATTGTGGCAATCCCTCCCTTCCGGGTTGGCGTTCCTTTCAGGTTAGCATTCTTTGGCCACTACGGACGACAGCACTTCACCCCCGCCCGGATCCGGCGTCCGGCCGGTTTCGATTGCCGACGAGATGCGGCGCAGCTACCTCGATTACGCGATGAGTGTCATCGTGAGCCGGGCGCTGCCCGACGTGCGCGACGGGCTAAAGCCCGTGCACAGGCGCATTCTCTATTCGATGCACGAAAACAATTACACGCCGGATCGCCCTTACAATAAATCGGCGCGCGTCACCGGCGATACGATGGGCAAATATCATCCGCACGGCAATCTCGCGATTTACGACGCACTGGTACGGATGGCGCAGCCCTTCTCGATGCGTCTGCCGTTGATCGACGGGCAAGGCAATTTCGGCTCCGTCGATGGCGATCCGCCCGCCGCCGAACGCTATACCGAAGTGCGGCTCGCCACCGCCGCCATGCCGCTCCTCGATGATCTCGGCAACGCGACGGTCGATTTTCAGCCGAATTACGACGGACGCGAGCGCGAGCCAACCGTGCTTCCGGCGAAATTCCCCAATCTCCTCGTCAATGGCGCCGGCGGCATCGCGGTTGGCATGGCGACCAATATCCCGCCGCATAACCTCGGCGAGGTGATCGATGCGGCGATCGCCTTGATCGACCGGCCGGAAATGACGATCGAAGAACTGATGGCATTCATCCCCGGCCCCGACTTTCCGACCGGCGGCCATATTTTGGGGCGTGCCGGAGTCCGCGCTGCGTATATGTCAGGACGCGGCTCGGTGCTGACCCGGGCGAAGGTCGAGGTCGAGGAGCTGCGCAAGGAGCGCGAAGCCCTGATCGTCACCGAAATTCCTTATCAGATCAATAAGGCCACTCTGATCGAGAAGATCGCCGAACTCGTTCGCGAGAAACGCGTCGAAGGTATCTTGGATCTCCGCGATGAATCCGATCGCGACGGCATGCGCATTGTCATCGAACTAAAGCGTGACGCGCTCGCCGATGTTGTCTTAAATCAGCTCTGGCGTTTCACCGCGCTGCAATCGAGCTTCGCCTGCAATATGATCGCCTTGAATGGCGGCCGGCCTGAAACTCTGACGCTCAAGGATTTCCTCAGAGCCTTCATCGATTTTCGCGAAGAGGTCGTAACCAGGCGCACCAAGCACCTCCTCGCCAAGGCCCGCGACGCCGCGCATCAGCAGGTTGGCCTGGCGATCGCGCTCGCCAACATCGACGAATTCATCCGCCTCATCCGCACGTCTCCAGATCCCGCCACGGCACGCACGGCCTTGATGGACCGGACGTGGCCCGCGCGCGACATGGCGCCGCTGATCACGCTCATCGCCGACCCGCGCCACGTGCTCTCCGAGGATGGCACCTGTGCACTTTCCGAAGCCCAGGCGCGGGCTATTCTCGAGCTCAGGTTGCAACGCTTGACCGCGCTCGGGCGCGAGGAAATCGCCGAGGCTTTGAACAAGCTTGCCGCCGAGATCGCAGATTATCTCGCCATCCTTCGTTCCCGCGCTAGGCTCTTTTCGATCATAAAGGACGAAATGCTCGCGGTGAAAGCGGCCCACGCCACCCCGCGCCGGACCCTCATTCTCGATGACGCGGCGGGCGTCGAGGACGAGGATCTCATTCAGCGCGAGGACATGGTTGTCACCGTATCGCATCTTGGTTACGTCAAGAGGGTTCCCCTTCAAACCTATCGCGCGCAACGGCGCGGCGGCAAGGGGCGCTCTGGAATGCAGACGCGCGACGAGGATTTCGTCGCCAGGCTGTTTGTCGCCTCGACCCATGCGCCGGTGCTGTTTTTTTCCTCGCACGGTCACGTCTACAAGGAAAAGGTCTGGCGGTTACCGCTCTCGGCGCCCCAGGCGCGCGGGAAGGCGCTGGTCAATATGCTGCCGCTCGACGACGGCGAGCGGATCACCACGATCATGCCATTGCCGGAAGACGAGGCGGCGTGGGACACCCTCGATGTCATGTTCGCGACCACCAGCGGCAGCGTCCGGCGCAACAGGCTTTCCGATTTTGCCCAAGTGAACCGCGCCGGCAAAATCGCGATGCGGCTCGACGAGGGCGAGGGTATCGTCGATGTGCAGATTTGCAGCGAGGCGGACGATGTTCTTTTGACGACCGCCAATGGCCAGTGCATCCGCTTCCCGGTGACCGATGTGCGGGTGTTTAAGGGCCGCGATTCGATGGGCGTGCGCGGGATCGCTCTTGGGCCAGGCGAACAGGTCATCTCGCTTGCCATTTTACGTCATATCGAGGCCGACAGCGGCGAGCGTCTCGCATATCTCAAGATGCGCCGCGCGGTTGCCGGCGAATTTTCGCCCGAGGCCAATGGCGCAGCGGCCGGCGAGGAAGGCGGAGTTGAGGAAGTGCCAGTGGCGTCAAACCTCGGGCCGGACCGCTATGCGGAAATGTCCGCCGCCGAACAGATCATTTTGACCGTTTCCGCGAATGGCTACGGCAAGCGGACATCCTCTTACGAATATCGCATTACCGGACGCGGCGGCAAAGGCATTGTCGCGATGGCGGTCAACCAAAGAAACGGCAAGCTGATTGCTTCGATGCCGGTCGAGGATGCCGACGAGATCGTGCTGGTGACCAATGGCGGCCAATTGATCCGCTGTCCGGTCGAAGGTATTCGGGTTGCCGGGCGCGCGACCCAGGGAGTCATCGTCTTCGATACGGCCGCTGAGGAGGAGGTCGTCGCCGTCGAGCGGATCACCGAGGAGGATTCTTCGCGCGGCGACGATGAAGAGCCCCGCGAGGCGGGGCAAGGCGAAGAAGACGGCGGGTGACGCCGATGCAGTCTCGAAACTCCGCCGCGCGCTGCCGCGGAAACTGCCGATGCGGGTAAGAGCGGGCGATGTTCGGCGGCACCTCGGCCGCGCGCGAGAGCGGCTCGGCGACCGGCTGCTGACGGGGCTGACGATCGTGCTTATCGTCCTCACCTTCTTGATCATCCCTCTTCACTCCTCGGGATTGATCGTGGTGGAAGGATATGGGCTCGCGATCGTTCTTGTGATGGCGGGCTGCATCCTAGGCTCATCGGCAGGCCTTGGGGCCGTAGCCGCAATATTGGCCGGCGTCGGCCTCGCCATTGTGGCCAGCGCGGCTCGCAATGCGGGCCAGCCGCGGTCCGGCATTTACCTCGACTGCGCCGCTTGGATCACAGTTGGGACTGCCCTAGCTTATGTGGTTGCGCGCGCGGTATTTTCTCCCGGCCGGGTCACCTATCACCGCGTCATTGGCGCGGTTCTCCTCTATCTGGCCATAGGTCATATATTTGTCGGGTTCTATGGGCTCGTTGGCTTGTTTGCGCCACACGCATTTTCGGGACTGAACTTGATGGAGGGTCCAAGACTCGTCAGCGATTTGACCTATTTCAGCTTCGTGACTCTTACCTCAACCGGCTATGGCGATATTGTTCCGGTGCAGCCGCTCGCCCGCAGCCTGTGCAATATCGAAGCGATAATTGGGCAGCTTTTTCCTGCCACTCTTCTCGCGCGGCTGGTTACCCTCGAACTCGAAGACCGCCGCCGGTAACTCTCTAATTCAGGCGCGCGGGTTTGACCTGGCAGCCTCCATTTCCCGCGCGAACATCTCGTCTGCTTGCGGATTCCGCATCGCCACCGGTGCCTTCACGCAATCCGAACGCCGAAATTATTTCGCCGCCGACCGATATAATGCAATTGTATCGGAAAATGCCTGGCTTGAACGGCGCCAGCGGAAGCTTTAATTTGAAGGACAACGCTGCCCGGTTGACCCATCGTTCCACTGGTCACGCCTCGGTAACCACTGGCTAACCTATGGCTAGCTCCGCCCGCAGCAACCGCGATAGACAAAGCCATTGGCGCCATGATAGTGAAATCATGGGCGGTCGAATTTGCAACTAAGAAAGGGATTGAAGGGGGATCCAACCGCGCGGGTCTAATACGCTCCTCGCCACGGCCATCTTTCCCACGGTTTCTGAACAATTGGATCCAATAAAATGCTTATAGATTCTCGCTCGATTGATGACTCGGCGACTTTCCAAACAGATCTCTGTATTATTGGTGCTGGAGCGGCAGGAATTTCAATCGCTCTCGAATTTATATCAAAATCGTACAATGTCATTCTTTTGGAGAGCGGGGGCACCCGTTCCGATCCTATGACGCAGTCCCTTTATGACGGGGAGAACGTAGGTCTAATCTATGGCAGTCTCCATGAAGCCCGAAGCCGGTTTTTCGGGGGCAGCACCAATTGCTGGGGCGGCCATTGCCGGCCTTTCGATTCCCTGGACTTCGAGAAGCGCGATGGAGTTCCCAACACCGGATGGCCATTCGGCAAGGAAGAATTGGAACGCTATTATGAACGCAGTCATGCGCTCTTGAAACTGGGGCCATTTGAATACGACGAGGGTAAATGGTCGCAACAAATGGCGAAGGAGAATTTATTCTTCTTCCCGCTTGATCGGCAGCGCGTGCACAACCTCATCAATCAAGTCAACCCGCAAATCAAATTTGGTGACATTTACCGGGCACGGCTAAGTGAAGCAGACAATATAAAGGTAATGCTTTACTCGAATGCGACTGAAATCCAAACGAACGACACAGCAACGTATGTAACCGGAGTGCAGGTTAAGACGCTTAACGGAAAGAAATTTAAGATATCAGCAAGAATTGTTGTGTTGGCCGTCGGCGGCATTGAGAATGCGCGCCTCCTGCTGCTTTCGAACCGAATTCAAAAGACGGGACTAGGCAATGGACACGATCTCGTTGGACGCTATTTCATGGACCATCCGCGCATCCGCTGGGACATAGCGCGCATGAACGTGCAATGGCGTCATCGGCGGCTCTACGATTGGACAATGGTTGTCTCTCGCGCCGCGTATTTTTCCGGCGAGACTCACATTTCGGCCCATGTCGCACCGACCTCCGAGTGCCAACGGAAGTTATCAATACCAAATTCCCGAACCTACCTCGAAGCGCGCTACATGAATGGCATGAGCAAGGCGTATTTGGCTCTAAGGGCGATTTCTAGGCAGGTGAAAGGCCGCGCGCGTTTCGGATATCCGGTTGGAGAGATGGCGCGTGCGATTGCCCGAGCGGTGCCGGCCGTCGTCATAAATGCTCCGCAAGCGATTATTGGCATTCTCGATACACGTTTGAATCCCCGCTTCGTGAAACGAGATTTCGTACTTGAGACAATTATGGAGCCAGTCCCAAACCGTGACAGTCGAGTCACCCTCTCGTCGGCGCGCGATCGGCTTGGACAGAATAAAGTCGAGGTGGACTGGCGGCACACCGACGGAGATCAGCGGCATTTCTTCTTGCTCCGTAAATTGCTTATTGAGGAAATGACAAGGCAGGGCGTGCTTGAATTCGCCAAGGAACCAGCGGATCCGACGGAATTCTGGCCAAGAAACATCGTGGGCTGCTGGCATCACATGGGCACAACGCGGATGGACTCTGATCCGGCGAAAGGTGTGGTCGATGCCAATTGCAAGGTTCACGGAATTTCAAATCTTTTCGTTGCCGGGAGTTCGGTATTTCCCACGGCGGGCAGCGACATGCCAACGATTACAATCGTCGCCCTGGCGTTGCGCCTGGCGGGTAAACTTGAATCAAACTTGGGCCACGCTAGGGCGTAGCGTGAGCGCACCAGACCCAATACGCCAAGAGCAATCGGAAAGGCCGAACGCTTCGTCGCGGCTTCCTTGCCGGAATGGACTAAGTTGATTCATTCGGGACGGGCCGGAATTTGGCAATCGCCGGGTCGCGCATCCGTATCGGCTCTCGCCGGGGAACAAAATCTTGATCCATGCTTGGTTATCACTGCCGCTTCCGGCGCTGATTTTGAGTTTGGTGGCGTTTTACACCGCCACTTCCTTGGTGCTAGTCCGCCTTTCGTTCGGCGCCCTGGTTGGACCATGGGTGCGAAGCTACCGAGGCGTGGTGGCGCCCTACTTCGGTGCGATCGTTGTCATTTTCAGCATTCTCACCGGCTTTCTCGCGAATGACGTCTGGGATCGCAGCCGGCGCGCGGCGGCGGCGGTGCGCGGGGAAGGCGCCAGTCTTATCTCCCTCCATGCCCTGGCCGCCGCCTTGGGTGCGCCGCACATCGCGATCGATCGCGCCATCCGGGGCTATGCCACCGCCGCCGTCTACCACGAATGGCCGAGCATGGAGAACGGCGAAGCCTCGCCCGAGGCCGAAGCTGCACAAGACAAATTGTTGCAAGCCGTCGTGCAAGCGGACACCGGGCCTGGCAATGCGGTGCTCGACAGCTTTTTGCTCGACACCGCCTTAAAAATCAGGGAGGCGCGCGGCAACCGGCTGGCGTTAAGCTCCGATTTATCAGAAGAATTTGAATGGGCGTGCGTGCTTTTGATGGCCGTGATGGCGCAGATCAGCATTGCCGCGGTGCATCTCGACGCGGTGCGTGCCCAAATCGCCGCCATGGCCATTTTCATAGTCAGCGTCATCATCGTGATCGGATTGATCGCGGTCCATGAGATTCCTTTCCGGCCGCCGCTCGGCATCTCGCCGGCGCCGCTCGCGAAACTTCTCGACCTCGTGCCCGATGGGTAAAGTCTCGACGAATCGCTGGCGCGCGGCGTGCCGATGACCCAACCGCAGGTCTCTTCGTGGCGCGCCAATTGGCTGTTTCTAGGTTCCGGTTAGTGAGGAAGCAAAATTCGTAAGCTCCAAGGCGGGTTGAGGGCGAAGCAATGCGCGGCGATCTGAATCAATGGCCGAGCGAATTGCGGCTGAGGGAGAACGGCCGTATCCTTCGTGTCCGTTTCGAGAGCGGCGAAGCTTACGATCTTTCCGCGGAGTATCTGCGGGTCATGAGTCCGAGCGCGGAAGTCCAGGGCCACCGGCGGCAAGACCACTTGACCATCGGCGGCAAACGGCATTGCAGCGTGACCGGGATCGAGCCGGTCGGAACCTACGCGGTGCGGCTGATCTTCGACGATTTGCACGCGACCGGCATTTTCACGTGGGACTATCTTTATGAGCTCGGCTCGCGCCATGACGAGAAATGGGCGCTTTACGAGGCGGAGCTCAAAACCAAGGGGCTGACCCGCGACCGGCCAGGGCAGGCGTGACTGGGTCTCTCTGTCGAAACTCGGGTTATGCACTGGCGGGCGCGCGTCGAGACTTGGCGTTCGTATAGACGAGGTTACGGCTATGAAAGAAATTTCTGAAATGGACGCAACCGCTTCTCTTACTGCTATCGCGATACCGTGGTTGCCGAGGATGATGATCCGGGCGCAAAACTCATATAAAAATCAAAAATGCTTCATCGCTTGACCTTCACAAATTTCAAAACCTGGGAAAAAGCCGACATCGAGTTCGGCCAAGTCACCGGGCTCTTCGGCACGAATTCGTCCGGCAAGACGAGTTTGATCCAGTTTCCTTTAATGCTGAAACAAACAAAGGAAGCAACTGACCGCGCTTTGTCATTGGAGCTGAACGGCAATTATGTGCAGTTAGGCCTTTTTGGCGACCTTGTATTCGGCCATAACGACAAATTGTTGATCGAATGGTCGCTTTCTTTCGCACAGGCCGACGATCTGGTTATCGTCGATCCAGCGCAGAAACGGGGACAAGCTCTGATCCGCTCTAAATCTGTGAAACTTGACGGATCTGTAATGGCAAAAAACGGCGCTCCCCAGGCTCAGCTGCTCAAATATACGATTGGTGGTGATACCAAGGACGCGCCGAGGCAAGTGGTGTCTCTTTTTCCGAAGGCAAAAGGCGATGGATTCGACCTAAGAGCGGAAGGCACAGACTTCCATTTCATACGAACCCAGGGCAGGGCATGGACACTTCCAGGTCCGGTGAAATCCTATGCCTTCCCGGATCAAGCCAGGACCTATTTTCAAAACGCCTCTTTTCTCTCCGATCTCGAAGCAGCATTCGAAAGAGCGCTCGACAACATCTATTACCTTGGGCCCTTACGCGATTATCCGAAGCGGGATTATCTCTGGGCGAGGTCGAGGCCACACGATGTGGGCCTCAAGGGCGAGAAGGCGATCGATGCGATCCTGGCCGCAACCGAGGCCGGGTTAACACGCAACATAAAATACAGAGGCAAACTGAGAAGCTTCCAAGAGGTCGTTGCCTATTGGCTTTCAGAAATGGGTCTCATCGATCAATTCGAGGTCTTCGAAATCGCCGAAGGTTCGAATAGATGGCAGGCACGTGTGAAAGTGCGCCCAGGGAGTCCTGAGGCATTGCTCACGGATGTTGGATTTGGCGTTTCTCAAGTACTGCCAGTGATTACGCTGCTCTATTATGTCCCTGAAGGCGCGACAGTAATTCTCGAACAGCCCGAAATTCACCTGCATCCGCTTGCGCAAGCGCGTCTCGCGGATGTCATTATCAATGTCGCGGAAAGGCGGAACGTGCAGGTTATTCTTGAGAGCCACAGCGAACATCTGCTTCTGCGGCTCCAGAGACGAATTGCCGAGGAGCAAATATCGACCGACAATGTCAAACTGTATTTCTGTGAATTTGAGGGTCGCGCCTCCAAAGTTTCGCCTCTGGTATTGGATTTATTCGGCAATATCGAAAACTGGCCGGAGAACTTCATGGGCGACGCGTTCGGGGAAACGGCGGCAGCCGAGAAGGCGCGGCTGAGGCGGATGCAAGCCGCGCAATGAGCGTGCGCTACGTCGTGGACACGAACGTACCAATCGTTGCAAATGGCGGTGCCCGATCCAGAACAGACGAACGTATCGCTTCGCCAGAATGCCGGATCAAAGCAATCGAATTTCTGGAACTGGTGGTAACACGAGGCCGGATTATTCTTGATCTTGGCGGCGAAATCCAGGCTGAATACATGCGTCACCTGAACGCCCGAGGGCAGCCTGGCGTCGGGGATCGTTTCCTTCAAATTATCCTCAATAGCGCACCAAAGCGCGTCGAGCGTGTCGAACTGGGCAAAACAGATGGTGAGTTTGACGATTTCCCTAGTGATCCAAAACTCGCCGCTTTCGATCGAAGCGATCGCAAGTTCGTAGCGGCCGGACGGAAAGCAAAGGCTTCAATCGCGAACGCGACTGACAGCGACTGGCTCGACTATCGAGACACATTGCTCGCAAACAATATTCGAGTGCGTTTTATCTGCGGCTGCGATAAGAAAAAATGGTTTTAGTCCTTCCGTTCGACGCGCCGCGAAGCGACAACAAATAAGCGGCGATTGCGAACGGCCACGCTTATTTCGCCCGCCCCTATTTTTTAAGCCGCCGCAGCCACCGCCTTGCCTGCGCCCTCACGTTCTTGGGCGCCGTGCCGCCATAACTACTCCGGCTGCGCACCGAGTTTTCGACGCCAAGCACCGCGAAAACCTCCTCGCTGATGTGCGGCTCGACCGCCTGCATTTCGGCGAGAGACAGCTTTTCAAGGCTTTTCTTCTGCGCAGCGGCGATACCAACGAGGCGCCCGGTGATGTGGTGCGCCTCGCGGAAAGGAACGTTCAGCATCCGCACCAGCCAATCGGCGAGATCGGTCGCGGTCGCATAGCCCAAATCCGCGGCGGCCCTCATGCGCTTTGGGTCGGGAGTAAGATCGTCAATCATCCCGGTCATGGCTTCAATGCACAGCGAAAGCGAATGCAGCGCGTCAAAAGTGCCCTCCTTGTCCTCCTGAAGATCCTTGGAATAGGCGAGCGGCAAGCCCTTCATCACGATAAAAAGGGCGTTAAGCGCACCTATGATCCGGCCGGCCTTGGCCCGGATCAGTTCCGCCGCGTCGGGATTGCGCTTTTGCGGCATGATCGATGAGCCGGTCGAAAACGCATGCGACAAAGACACGAAGCCTAATTGCGGCGTTGCCCAGACCTCGATCTCCTCGGCAAGGCGGGACAGATGAATGGCGCAGATCGCGGCAACGCTCAATGTTTCCAATACGAAATCGCGATCGGCCACGCTGTCGAGCGAATTTGCGGCAGGCCGGTCGAACCCGAGTGCTTTCGCGGTCATCATCCGGTCGATCGGAAACGAGGTTCCAGCCAGCGCCGCGGCGCCGAGCGGCGATTCATTGAGGCGCGAGCGTGCATCGCGCAATCTTGTGCGGTCCCGCGCAAACATCTCCACATAGGCCAAGAGATGATGGCCGAAGGTGACAGGCTGCGCCGGCTGCAGATGGGTAAACCCCGGCATCACGCTTGCCGCATGGGCGAGCGCCTTTTCCGCAAGCGCCCGTTGCAGGCCGCGCAACTGTTGGTCGAGCGTGTCGATTTCGTCGCGAACCCAGAGGCGGAAATCAAGCGCGATCTGATCGTTGCGCGAGCGCGCCGTGTGCAGCCGCCCGGCCGTTGGTCCGATCAACTCCGCAAGTCTTGCCTCGATGTTCATATGGATATCTTCGAGCGCGCGCGAAAATTTGAATGTTCCAGCCTCGATTTCGCGGGAAATCTCGTCTAAGCCATTGCCGATCGCTTGGGCGTCCGCGCGCTGAACTATCCCGGTTTGCGCCAGCATGGCGGCGTGCGCCTTGGAACCTTCTAAATCTTGGCGGGCGAGCCGGAAATCGAAACCGATCGAGGCGTTGATTTCTTCCATGATGGCGCCGGGGCCGCGCGCGAACCGGCCGCCCCACATTTTGTTGGTCATCTTCTCGCGCTCTTCAAAAAGCCAATACCCAATGACACAGAATAATTCCAAAAAGCAGAACGCACTCTTGTCGCGCGGGGCGGGGCTTGCGGCGGCGGCCTTGGCCTGCGGGGTGGCGGCTTATGTCCTATACGGGATCAAGACGCCGGGCGGCAAGGAAAGCACCGAATCCCCGGCCTGTCCCGGCGCGGCCTCAATGGCGGCACGGTTAAAGCCGCTCGTGCATGGCGAGATCGCGGCCCTGACCCTTGCAACTGAGCCCAAGCCAGTTCCGGAGCTCAGTTTCAATACGCCGGAAGGAACGAAAGCGAGTCTAGGCGATTTCAAGGGGCGTACGGTCCTGCTCAACTTTTGGGCCACATGGTGCGTGCCATGCCGCCAGGAAATGCCCGCGCTCGACCGCTTGCAAGGCATCCTCGGCTCGAAAGATTTTTCGGTGGTGGCGGTGAATATTGATACCACGCGGCTCGACCGGCCGCAGGCTTTCTTGCACGAGATTGGCGCCAAGAATCTCAAGCTTTATACCGATAGCACAACGGCGGCTTTTTTAACCTTGAAGCAGACGGGTAAGGTTTTCGGGCTGCCCGCGACAATTCTCGTCGGCAAGGATGGCTGCGAAATCGGCACCATGGCCGGGCCGGCGCAATGGGATTCGGAGGATGCGCTGGCGCTGTTGAACGCCACTTTGGGGTGATCGCGGCCGGCCTGCCCGGCAAAGGCCATGCCTTCCTCGATCAGGCTCTCATCATCGGCACCGGATGGCCTTGACGGCGTCCCTAATGCCGCGCGGGTTCGCGAGCTTTCAGTCGCGCCGCCACTTCCTCGTCGGTCAGGCGGGCTTCGTAGATCGAGCGCGGTTCGATAGTGCGCGAGACCAGCGTGGCGACGACTACTGCCAACATAAGCGGCACGATGAGCGATCTGGCATGCCCGGTCAGCTCCATCATCAGCACCACTGCCGAGATCGGTCCCTGTGTCGTGGCCGCCAGCACGGCTGCGGCGCCTACCACGGCGAACGCACCCGAAGGCACTCCAGGCGCGAACCACGACCAGGCGTGGCCCAGCGCTCCACCCAGTAGCGCCCCCGTGGCAAGGGTCGGGGTGAAAAGTCCGCCCGGCACGCCACTGCCCAGGCATAGGACGGTCGCGGCGGGTTTGAGCGCCAACAGCGCGAGCAGCAACGCGAAAGGGATCTGGTCCGTGAACAACAGCTCGGCTATATCCTTGCCGTTGCCAAGCAACTGCGGAAACCAGATCGAGACCAGGCCGAGCAGTCCCAGCGCCAGTGCGGGTGCAAGCAGACGTCGCCATCCCGTGGGTTTGTTGCGGTTGGCCCAGGCGATCACCCGCACGAAGCCAACCGAGACGAGACCCGCGACTGGCCCGGCCAGCAACGCCCAGATGACCATCGAGGTCGAGCCGGGATAGTCTGCAATTGGGTAGGTTGGCGCATTGGGCAAGACCAGCCATGAAACCGTGGTGGCGATGAGCGAGGCCATCAGCGCCGGCAGCACGAGCCGCAGCGAGAGCACTCCGCGCAGCACTTCGAGGGCAAACAGCGCGCCGCCGAGCGGAACGCCGTAGGCTGCCGCCATTCCGGCGCCAGCGCCGCATGCCACCAGCAGCCGGCGTTGCTCGTCGGATAGGCGGCCCCTGTCCGACAAAGCATCGGCAATTACCGCCCCCGCTTGCTTGGGCGCACCCTCACGCCCGAGAGAGGCGCCCATGCCGACGATAACGATCGACAGCACGGCACTGCCCAGGGTACGAAGGCGCTGCAACCGTCCGGCGGAAAACCATATTGCCGCGGTAATGTCGATGGCGTTGCTGGTGGACAGGCGCCCCAGTACGATCTGGCCTGCACCGGTTATCGCCCCAGCACCCAGCAGCACCAAAATATGCCGCCAGGCTCCGGCCCGTGCCGCCGCGTCCAGCAGCGTGCCTGGACCAGGCCACGCGAGATGCTGCACCACCTCCAACAAGCGCATCAGCGCCGCCGCGCTGATGCCGGTAGCGACGCCGGTGAGCAGCACTGCCAGCCAAAAGCGAACCGCGCCAGGCTGCGCGAGCGTGGCAGGCACTCCGTCGCGGTCAGAAGCAGGCGCCCGCGATCGTCCCAAAGCTTTCACACCGCGTCGACCTTATGATTGCTGGGACTGATGGCGGCCCGTCATCCAATTCTTGGCACCGAACAGCCGTTGTGGCAACGCCGGCTTAGAGCGGACTCCGGTCAAGCTGTATCATATCCGCGGGCTTTGAAGTAGTTTTGGCATTCGGCGGGCTTGAAGATGCCGGCGCAGGCGTCGAGCGCGCGCGGCAAGCCGGCGGCGGTTCG
>JBQTKC010000221.1:0-8126 GCA_052386575.1 Beijerinckiaceae bacterium | reverse complement strand
TCACCAATTTGCACTTGTCCGCAATAGGAAAAGTCCCCATTGGCGCTTCGGTAGATCGCCCCCTAGAAACCTCGATACTTCTCCTCCGAGAGGGTTCGATTACAGAGAATAGTGCAGCCCGTCGGGTCTCCTTAGGGATAGAGCTTAGGGTAGGTGCAAGCGTTTGAGATAGGCTCTAAGAATAAATCAAATTACTCTACCAGGCTCCTCAACTTTCCTTCAATTTGAGCGTTAGACATTTGGCGCCCCCGCCCGCGCGCCGCTCACTTCAACTGTAAACCCCGGCGATCGCCATGAACTCGGTAGAGCTGAGCGACGCGCCGCCGGCGAGCGCGCCATCGACGTTTTCGACCGACAAGAGTTCCGCGGCATTGGCCGGCTTGACCGAGCCGCCGTAGAGAATGCGCGCGCCGGCGCCCTGCCCTGCTAAAAGCCGGTTCACCCGCTCACGAATAAAACCATGCATTTCGGCAATGTCTTGGCGCGTCGGCGTCAGACCCGTGCCGATCGCCCAGACCGGCTCGTAGGCGACAACGATGCGGCCCGGCGGCGCATCTTCCGGAATTGACCCGGCCAGCTGCGCGCCGACGACGGTGAGGGCCTCGCCTTCGTCCCGCAAAACTCTCGTTTCGCCGACGCAAATGATCGCCGTCAACCCGGCGCGGAGCGCCGCCATGGCCTTGGCGCGAACGATCTTGTCGGTTTCTTGGTGGCCGGCGCGGCGCTCAGAATGGCCAAGGATGACGTAGCTTGCCCCCGCATCCTTGAGCATTGCGGCGGAAATATCGCCGGTAAAAGCGCCGCTTTCCTCGGCGTGGCAATCCTGGCCGCCGAGCCCGACTGGGGCGCCTTGGCAAATCGCCGCCGCGGCCATGAGCAAGGTCGCCGGGGGACAAACGACGACTTCCGCCGTTCCCGCGCCGCCAGCGGTTACCGCCGCGCAAATCGCAGTGACTTCGGCAAGGCTTTGGCGCAAGCCATTCATCTTCCAATTGCCCGCGACGAGTGGGCGTGAACCATGAGTCATGCGGAAAGCTTCCGGTTATTTCCGTGTTGCAAGCGGAGGTTCATCTTTTTATAGTTCTCCGCCAATTTGCAAAAGCCCGGCGCCAGCCGGAACCCCCACAAAGAGACCCCTTCCCATGCTCCAATCAATGCGCGCCTCGGCCCAAGGCTGGTTTGGCCGCGCCGTCATGGCAATCCTGATGGGCCTGATCATCCTCAGTTTCGCGATCTGGGGCATCGGCGACATTTTCCGCGGTTTCGGCGGCAATAGTCTCGCTCAGGTCGGCGCGGTCGAGATCGGTGCCGACACCTACCGCAACGCCTATCAGACCGAATTGCAGACAATGCAGCGGGCCGAGCACCGCAATATCACCAATGAGGAGGCGCACCAGTACGGTCTTGACGTTCAGGTTCTTTCCCGCCTCGTCAACGAGGCCGCGCTCGACGACCAGGTCCGCGGGCTGGGGCTTGCGATCAGCGACGAGGACATCAAAAAAGCGATCATGAAGGACGACAATTTTAAGGGGATGACTGGCAAGTTCGATCGCCAGGCGTTCGACGCGTTTCTCCGCGACGAAGGATTTACCGAAAAGTCCTACTTGCGCCAGCAACGCAGCATCCAGCTGCACCGCCAAATCACCGATGCGCTGACCGGCGGCGTCCAATTGCCGAAGGCATTGCTCGAGGCGATCTTTCATTTTCAAATGGAAACCCGGAGCGTTGACTACATTTTGTTTCCTAGTGCGAGCGTGGGCCCGCTGCCCGCCCCCTCCGAGGGAGAGTTGAAAAGTTACTTCGAAACCAACCAGCAACTTTATGTCATGCCTGAATATCGCGGCCTTGTCGTTCTGCCGCTTACACCCGCCTCGGTCGCCAAGCCGGATGACGTCTCCGACGCCGACGCGCAAAATCGCTACGAGGAAGTCAAGGACGAGCGTTTCGGGTCGCCGGAAAAGCGCGAGGTCGAGCAGATTCTCTTTGCGAGCGAGGCGGAGGCCCAGGAGGCGCGGGCAAAACTCGATGCCGGAAAGACTTTCGACGATCTCTTGGGAGAAAAAAATCTTTCCCCCAAGGATGTGAGCCTCGGCGCCGTCGCGCGAACCGCACTCGTCGACAAAAGCGTCGCGGACGCCGCCTTCTCGCTCAAGGAAGGCGAAGTCAGCGGCCCGGTCAAGGCGCAATTCGGCACGGTCATTCTGCGCATCGGCAAGATCACCGGATCGACCGTCAAGCCTTACTCCGGCGTCGCCGCCGAGCTCAAACGCGAGATTGGCCTTAAGCGCGCGCAAAGCGAGATCGGCCGGCTTCACGATGCGATCGAGGATCAGCGCACGTCGGGAAAATCGTTGACGGAGGCCGCGCAGAGCGTCGGCCTAAAACCAAGGATCATCGATGCGATCGATGCGACGGGCAAAGATCCGCAAGGTGTGCCGGTCAAGGATTTGGTTGATGGCGTGTCCCTCCTCAAGGCGGCGTTTGCCTCGGACATCGGCGTCGACAACGACACTTTGCGGGCGCAAGGCGGCGGCTATCAGTGGTTTGAAGTCGTCAAGATTGACAAGTCGCGCGACAAGACGTTCGGCGAATCCAAGGCGGAAGTCGAGAAGGCCTGGCGCGAGGCCAATGCCGGGAAGCTATTGTCGGCGAAAACGGCGGAACTCGTCAAGAAACTCGACGCCGGCGAAAACATGGCGGCGATTGCCGCGGCGGAAGGCAAGCTTACGGTCAAACATACGAGCGATGCGAGGCGCTCCGGGTCGACCGGCCTTCCGCCCAACGTTATCGCACAGATATTCAACGTCCCGGTTTATCACGCGGGCTCGGCGGAGAGCGAAGACGGCGGCCGGATCTTGTTTATGGTCCTCGATTCCACCGTTCCAGTATTCGACCCAGAGGCCGCCGAACTCACCAACATCGAGGGCGATGTAAAACGCGGATTTGGCGAGGATTTGATCGCGCAATATCTCTCAAAGCTTGAAAGCGATATTGGCGTAAAGCTCAACGCCAAGGTGTTGTCCAGCGTGACCGGCGTCTCTTCCGGCGACTCCGGCGTCCCATTAGGCGACTATTGAGCGGCGGGCCGATGTTCGAACCGCCGCTTGAGGCCTGCGCGCGAAGCTATGCGGCGGGGCAAGCCTGCCTCGTCTCCGCCCGCCTCGCCGGCGATCTCGAAACGCCGGTTTCGGCCTTTTTGAAATTGGCGGCTCCCCGCACGGGGCGGATTTTTTTGCTGGAATCGGTCGAGGGCGGCGCCGCGCGCGGCCGTTATTCGATGATCGGCCTCGATCCGGACATCGTCTGGCGCGCCTTTGGCGGCAAAGCCGAGATCAATCGCCGCGCGCTCGCCGATCCTGAGAATTTTTCGCCTTGCGCCTTGCCGCCTCTCGCGGCGCTGCGCGAGCTCATTGCCGAATCGCGGATCGAGACCGCCGCCGATCTCCCTCCGATGGCGGCGGGCGTCTTTGGCTATCTGGGCTACGACATGGTCCGCCAAATGGAGCGCCTGGCGCAAGCAAAGCCAGATCCGATTGGCGTGCCGGACGCGCTCGTGCTGCGCCCGACCGTGATGGTGGTTTTCGATGCGGTCAGGGACGAAATTTTTGTCGTCACGCCGTTGCGCCCGGACCCGAGCGAGGTGTTTCGCGCCGCCCATGATCGCGCGCGCGAACGCCTCGAGTCCGTGGTCGCCACCCTCGAAGGCACGCCGCACGTGCCCCATGCCGGCGATCCGGCGCCGGCCGCGAAAGAGCCGCGCTCGAACACGCCAAAAGAGCGTTTTTTCGAGATGGTCGAGCGTGCCAAGAATTACATCCGGGCAGGCGACATTTTTCAAGTTGTCCTTTCGCAGCGGTTCTCCGCGCCTCTCGCGCTGCCCGCCTTTGCGCTCTACCGGGCGCTGCGCCGGATCAACCCCGCGCCGTTTCTTTGTTATCTCGATGTTGGCTCGTTCCAGATTGTCTGCTCGAGCCCGGAAATCCTTGTGCGCGTGCGGGGTGGCAAAGTTACTATCCGGCCGATCGCGGGCACCCGCTGGCGCGGCAAGACGGCGGCCGAGGACGATCGTTTGGCGGCGGAGCTCCTCTCCGACGAAAAGGAATGCGCCGAGCATTTGATGCTGCTCGATCTCGGCCGCAACGACGTCGGGCGCGTCGCGCAAATGGGCTCGGTCGAAGTCACGGAAAAATTCGCGATCGAGCGCTACAGCCATGTCATGCATATCGTCTCGAATGTCGAAGGCAGGCTCTCGCATGAGCACGATGTCATCGACGCGCTTTGCGCGGGGTTTCCAGCGGGCACCGTTTCCGGCGCGCCAAAAGTGCGGGCTATGGAAATCATCGACGAACTCGAGGCCGATAAGCGCGGCATCTATGGCGGCTGCATCGGCTATTTTGGCGCGGCGGGCGAGATGGACACGTGTATTGTCCTGCGCACCGCGATTATCAAGGATGGATTGATGCATGTGCAAGCCGGCGCTGGGATCGTCTACGATTCCGATCCGGCGGCCGAGCAACGCGAATGCATCAACAAGGCACAAGCCCTTTTCCGTGCCGCCGAGGAAGCCGTCCGCTTCGCGGCCGGAGCGCAGCGCGGGCGGTAGGGAAAACGTCGTTTATGTCAGTTCATCTCGTTCGGGATTATCGAATTTGAGCCACTTTGCGGCAGTAGAATTGCCCGGTCTGGCACGAAACAGAATCGTTCGAGTTCAATAACAATAGAAATCCTCGAACATCTGTAAAAGACACCGTAATCACATACCCTCCACGAAGTACAAAATTGATTGGATTTATTTTTAAATTATACAAATTCTATTATATAACTATTGATATTGCTCTCGGCATCTGTTATTTAACTCCGCTATAGAATTTCAATAGAACTATTCGGAGGATGCGATGCGGGGTTTTGCTGCGACTATGCGCTTGCGGCATACGTCGGCAATTGCAGCATTTTTCCTTTCAACGTGCGTGGCTGGCGCGGCCGATCTTCAGGAGCCCATCACACTGCAAAGCCGCAATGGCATTCTTGACATCCTCCTCGTCGCGAGAGCCGCAGAACTTGCGTCGCTTGCTCCCTTTTCTCCCGCGGGCTGGGTCTATGATATTTGTCCAAATCCCCATAACGGAGCGAGTGATTGCCCGGCCAAACCTGGCGCGGCAAATCTTTATGGGGGTACGCGTCTGCAGCTATCCCCGGGGGATACGCTCAAGATCCATCTCGTGAACAAGCTGCCGCCGATCACCGATTCGAGCCATGGCCAGGAACCAAACGGGGCATTTCTGGCGCTCAATCCGACCAACATCCATACCCATGGAATGCTGGTATCGCCCCATTTTCCGTCGAAGGCCGATCCGACCTATGGCGACAATGCCTTCGTGCTGACGCTCAACTCAGCCAATGGCACCACTGTCGTCAGTCCGCACATCCACGGCGTGTCCGCGTTCGATTCCACGGACTATAAAATCAAAATTCCGGCGCACCATCCCTCTGGCCTCTACTGGTTCCATCCGCATGTCCATGGTATTGGCGTGAACCAGGTCTCGGCGGGCATGGCCGGCATCATCACCATCGGCAATGTCGGCGATTATGTCTGCAAAAAGCTGGGCTGCGCAAAATACGCCAAGACAATCGGCATTCGCCACATCATCCTCAAGGATACGCAAGTTCTGGCTGATGGCACGCTCAAGGATGAGGAGGATCCCGATTTCTGCCTGCCTCCAGCAGCGCCTCTCGCTCCGCTCGGAGGATTTTGCCGTGGCCAGGACAAGACCGCCGGCGGTGGCGGCAATTACACCAATGGCCGTTGGTTCTTCACGCTGAACGGTCAGCAATTTCCGGATATTCCTGTGGTGGACGCAGGCGGCGAGATCTGGCGGATCACCAATGCCTCCGGCAGCGTGACCTACGATCTGCGGCTGTGGAACCCGGCGCAAAATCAGAACATGATTGTTCAGGTTCTTTCGATTGACGGCGCCGGCATTAGCCCCGCGGCAGGAGCTTCACCGCAAAGCATTGCCCAGATCGCCGGGAAAAAAGTGAGCCCCGTGCCTTGTCCTGGCGTTACGCCGGCGGCCCGCGGCTTGCGCCGAGCCGAACCGCTGTGCACCTCACGTCTCCTCGTGATGCCCGGCACGCGCGTGGAAATCTGGGTCGCCTACCGCGACGCGAATGGAGCCCTGGCCACGCCGCCGCCGGGGGCGCAAGCCATCTTCCGAACCGCGGGCTTTGTTACCGGACCAGATGGAGACTCCTGGCCATCGGTCGATCTTGGCCGCGTACTTTTCGAGAGCCACGCCGTAAATGGCGCCGCGCCAGCCGCCTTGAGCGTGCAAGGCGGCGCTTTGGCCGTGCCGCGCGCGCGCGCTTCGGATATGACTCCGGCAAAAGCGGCGGTCGATAAAGATCCCTTCTGCAAATCATTACCAAAGAATCACAAGCGCCGGATATTCTTTAACGCCCCCACGGATGACCCGGATGCATTCGGACTTGGTTATGAAGAAATCGACGAGCGTGACGTCCCAGTGCCAGGCACCTTCATGGATGTGAAGGCCTTCGACCCGATGCGGCCGGCCATCTGCTTGCCTCTTGGGCCCGGCAACGCAGCCGTCATTGAGCGCTGGGAGCTCGTGAATCTTGCTGGCGAGGATCACAATTTCCACATTCATCAGGTCAGATTCCGCGTCGTATCGGCGGCGGAACTCGATGAGACAAATGTGCCAAACCAGATCTTCGCCAAGGGTATTTTCATGGATAGCGTGCCGCTTGTCCACGCCGATGGCACCTGCGCTAGCGTTGCCGACTGGCGCAACGGGGCCTGCAAGGCCCATCCCGCTGTAGTTGACATCCCTTTTGCGATAGCTGGCGATTTCGTTTATCATTGCCATATTCTCGAACATCAGGACGGTGGCATGATGGCGCGGATTCGCGTGCGGCCAAGCATTCCGCGAGGTTTGGCCGGGTCCGCTCGGGGCCATGGCGATCGCATGTCTCCTTCTTGGCGAGCTCGGAACAAACCATGCGCGCCATGCCGGACTCGCCGAACGTCAGAGAGAGGTCAAAAACTAGCACATCGCGAAACCAAACGGCAAGAAGAGCTTTGGCGAAATCATGCGCGCGGCGCCCGGCGCGATCGTGCTGTCGCCCGGCCCCTGCCGGCCGCGGCGGAGCGATGATAGTCGTTGACCTTGATAGTGAAGACCGCGCGCTCGGCCGTCACGAAGCGCGAGGCGCAACGGCGGCCAATGCTTCACCCGGTGACCTCAAGGATCAGACTGTCATGATGGTCGCGGCCATATTCGCCGACAGGCGGCGATCAAAGCCCGAGTTGCAGACGGATAGCGCGTTCAATGGCAGTCATGTCCTCGTGCCTCATGCGCTCGATTTTCTCCCGCAAACGAAGTTTGCTAATGGTGCTGAGCTGGTCGGCCATGGCCTTGTGCTGCTCGCTCTTCAAAACGACGTAGGCTTCTGACGGGTAGAGGCACTCGATCTTGCTCGTGAGCGGAACGACCTGAACCCGGTTTAACTCGCGGTTCGCTAGGTCGTTGCTGACGATCACGGCGGGCCGGGTTTTGCGGAATTCACCGCCAATCGAGGGATCGAAAGCCACCCACCAGACATCGCCCCGCTGCGGACTATCCGGAATCACGCGCGATGTCCCCGGTCAGATTGGCGACCCACTCCGCCGCCTCGCGCTCGCGCTCCACATCTGCAGCCATCGCCCGGTACGCTGCGGCCAGTTCGCGGTGGTTCACATGCGGGCGGGCGAGGTCGTTCAGGAACCGGCTGATCCGCCGCCGCCCTATGACCTTATGCAAGCCCTCGTAAACCTCATCCTCGACGGTAATGGTCAACTTCTTCGCCATGGCCTTGGCCTCCAATACGTATATTATACGCGTAAGGATATGTGTCCAGCTTTAGGGTGGTCGCGGGGCCGGCCGAGGAGCAAGTGTTTGGATGCGTTCCATCACCCCATCACTTCCAGAATCTGCCGGCAGTGGGAGGAGCGGCCATATTCATCGGCCGCATGAACATGGATCGCGTGGGCGCCTGCCTCAAGGCAGGCGCGCAACCCAAAATTGCGAAGAAGGGTCCGCCATCAACCCAGGTTTTTTTGTGTCGGGATT
>JBQTKC010000220.1:0-5418 GCA_052386575.1 Beijerinckiaceae bacterium | reverse complement strand
GCGCATGCGAGGTACTGGGATTTTCGCTGAAGTCATTCGCAGCCGTTTCGACCTTGCTTGCAAGCGCCACGGGCTCACGCGCTCGGCGCGCGCATTGGATACCTCGAAATTCAAACCGCCGGGGGCGGACGACCGGCAGCTCACTCTGTTTTGAGAAGCCATTCCCTGAGTCGACAACCACCTTTGGCCCTTGCTCGCCCGAGACGCCAAACTGCCTCGACATTTAGCGCCATGGGCTGGTGAATGGACGAAAACTCCCTAATTCTAGGCCGAGTACGGGCGTGTTTGACTACCCACTGATCACGCGATACATTCCCACTTGGGGGAAAAGGGGGTTTGTTTTTCTTACTTCTCCTACGGAAAAACAGCAACCAGATGGACCTATCCGATCTGCCCGGCCTATGAAGAACTATCTTCGTCAGCAGTCTGCGCGCGAGCTGCTTCACAGCACCTTCGAGATTTATCGGCGGCATGTCGGCCTGCTAATGTTGATCTATCTGCTGCCCACCTTCCCGTTCAATGTCTGGAGCGAATACCTCGAACAGACCACGGGCAAGCTTTTCAATACTGGGTATTACCTCGCTTTGGTGGCGGCGATGGTGCCAGCCATGGCCACTGCGGTCGCCGTTTCCGACATCTGCTTGGGGAACCGCCCCAGCGTTTTTCGCTCCTATGCGCGGGTGTTCGGGAAGAGCTTCCGGGGAATAGTTCTGACTTATCTCATGCTCATGGCGGGCCTATTCGTCAGCTTCGTGCTGTTTGTCATCCCCAGTTTTTTCTTTTACGCGTGGTACATGTTTGCGCTCATCGTGGTGGTGTTGGAGGGCGCCTGGGGAACCAAGGCCTTCGCTCGCAGCAAGGCGCTGGGCAAGGGTTATTATCGGCGCAACCTGGGATTCGTTCTGCTGCTTTTCTTGATCCTTTTCGTACTTGTCGTGGTTATTATGACCCTCTTTGAGGTGTTGGTGAACGTATGGGCCGCCTTTTCCGAGCCGCTTTTGAGAAGCATCTTTACGGCCGCAAGCTACACGCTGATCTCGCCGCCGCTCTACGTGGGCGGGACGCTGCTTTACTATGACATGCGTGTGCGCAAGGAAGCTTACGACAACACCGCACTGACCGAGGACCTGATGCGCTAGCGTTACGCAGGAGGGGAACATGCCACAAGACCCACTCGTCTGGATCGTGCTAATCGTCGTTGCCGGTCTCGTGATCGCTTTGGCGGTATGGAAGGGACGCGGGTTTCGCATCAGCAAAGGCAAGGAAGGGTTTTCCGTCGAGGTCGAGCGTTCCCAGGGCAGCGGCGGCCAACCTGCGGACAACAGCCGGATCAGCGTGGCCAAAGGCGCGCAGATCGAGGCGGCGCGCGTCGGTGATATCGCCGGCGTTAAGACAGCGAGCCGGGCGCCGCCCACAGGCCGAGCTATCGACGTTGCCTCCGGCAGCCGCATAAAAGACGCCGAGGTCGGCGACATCGTTGGCGTGAAACAGACCAAACGCGACCCGGACGACAAGGAGTGATCACCGAGCTGGAACGGCGGCTGGCGGAGTTTGTAGATCGCGAGGACGAGATGCGGCGCTTCTGCCGACTGCTGGAGACCGATAGCAAGTCGGTCATGGTGGTGTCGGGTGACGGCGGGGTCGGCAAGTCATCGCTGCTGGCGCGGATGATCCACGAATGCGCCGTGCGCCAGCTCCGCAAGTCCGAGGTCACATGGACCGACACGCGCAATCACGACTACCTGGCCGTCATGCGCAAGATCCGCGACGACACCGGCCCCGAGTCATTCAGGGCGTTTACCGACTTGGTTAACTTCTTCACCGTGCCGCAGTACGAGCTCAAAGTCACGGTGCAGGGCCAGGGTAACATCGCCGTGGCAGGCGGCGCACGCATCGAAGGCTCCCGCGTAGGCGATATAGCCGGGATCATGATCAAGGACGTCATGCTCTCGGCGCCGCGCAATGACATGGCTGTGCCGGAGTCGGAGCGTACCGCACGCTTGACGGACGCCTTTATCGCCGAGTTGCAGGCGGAACTGACCGCGCGCGGGCCGCTGATGGTGTTCTTGGATGCTACCGAGAAGATGACCCCGGATACGGAGCGATGGGTTTGGGGCGAGCTCCTGGGCGCAGCGCGCGACGGCAAACTGCCGAACGCCAAGTTCGTGCTCAGCGGACGCCGCAGACTCGAGCTGGGACGCGACTGGATACGGCTGGTCGAAGAGGCCCAACTCAAGCCGCTCGATCGCGAACACATCTTGATTTACTTGGGAAAGCGCGGCGTCGCCGAATCTAACCGGGCGGCGGTAGCGGACCTTCTGCTGATCATCACGCAAGGCAATATCCTGCAGATCGCCACCTACGTCGATGCCTTCCTCCAGATGCAGGAAGCACATGCCGCTGCCTGAGCGCGACCCAGTCGCAGAGTTCAAGCGGCTGTTGGAGGCATTGCCCGAAGGCAGCCGCGGTGGCGGCGTGCAACTGTTGCTGCAGCAGATGGAACCGCAGAAGGCGCGGTTGCTGCGCCTGTGTGCCATTCCGCATCAGTTCGACACCGTCATTCTGCAGACGATGATGCCGGAGCTGGAGGCCGCGGAAGCGCGCCAACGTTGCGCCGAATTTTCACGCCTGTCGATCGTGATCACCGGTGCGAACCAGCTCGCGTTGCACGACGAGGCGCGCGATTACCTGTTTCATGGATGGCTTCAACCGCAGTCAATCGACGCGTTCGCGCAAGTAAACGCGGCCCTTGTGGAGTGGTTCACCCGACAGAGCGCTGACGCCGTCGGCGATCGCCTCGAGGAGCTGCAGGATCAGCGGATGTTCCACCTGCTCGGTTGTGACCAGGCCGCCGGGTTCGCCGAGTTCGACCGCTTGCTCGTGCAGGCGCGTCACGCCTTTCGCCTGAGCCGCTGCGCCACACTGCTGCGCCTAGCGAACGAGTACCGCACGGTACTCGACCCGGAGCGAACGCTCTGGCTGGACTATCATGCTGGTAAGCTGGAGGCCGATCGTCGCGAGCTGGATGCAGCACGCGCTTTGTTCGAACGCATGCTTTCCTATCCGCACACGCCCGCTGAGCTGCGAGTCAAAGTTACTAACCGGCTGGGGCAGGTGGCGGCGGCGCGACGCGCCTGGCCGGAAGCCATCGCCCGCTACCGCGAAGCGCTTGCGCTCGCCTCCGATCCCAACCTCGACTTTCCCACACACGGCATTCTGCACGACTTGGGCGCGGCCCATCGGGACAGCAATGAGTTGGCCAAGGCCGAACGCGTCTTTCAGCAGGCGATTGAGGCGGCAACGCGGGAGAATACTCCGTCGGGGCTCGCCGCCTGCCACAATGCCTTGGGTACCCTGCATCTGAAGCGCGGCGATTTCCAACCAGCCATCAAGGACTTTCGGCTATCCCTGGAATATCTCGAGCATGACGGTGAGCGTTTTCGCACGGCTCAGGCGCTGAATAACCTGGGCATGGCGTATGTCCGCCATGGCGACTTGGAGCAAGGGGAGCAACAACTACGCCGCAGCCTGGAGATCAAGCGCGAGGCCGGCGACAGTTTGGGACAGGCCAGCACGCTGAACAACCTGGTCGAGGTCTACCGCCGACAGAGTCGGACCAACGACGCGCTCGAGGCGAATCTGCAAGCGATTGCGCTGTTCGAGACGATGCGCGCGTCTCGCCAGGCGGGGATCACCTATCTCAACTTGGGCCAGCTCTATAGAGACATCAACAAATCGGACCTGGCACTGCAGGCGTATGGCGAGGCTAGGAGTCGCTTCGAAGCTAGCGGTGCGGAGGATGAGATCGAGACCGCCGATAGAGCTATCAATTCACTTGCCAGCAAGCGCGGGCTGCCGTGGTATGCCTGGACTATCATGATCGTCGGCGTGCTCGTGCTGTTCCTGGGAGTTATCGGGCTTCTCATCGAAGCGGGCAAAGAGGAACCATCGCACTTGGCCGTTAGCGCCGATAGTCGACGCTGGGCCTTGAGCAGCGAGCACGAGAAGCGCTGGACCGTGAACGTGGACGGCAAGATGTTGGGGCCTTACGACGAGATCCTCGCGGGTACACCCGTGTTCAGCCTCGACAGCCGGCGTTTGGCGCTCGCCGCACGCGAGGGCCAGGACTGGTTCGTCGTGCTGGACGGAACGCCACTAGAGCGCCATGGCGCAATCGTGGGCTTGGCATTCAGCCCCGACGGCGAGCGCTTCGCCTACGCCGCCGACGACGCTGAAAAGTACCGCCTCATCGCCGACGCCAAGTCGGGTCCCGACGTTGATGAGATCTTCCCGGGAACGATTGTCTTTAGCCCGGACAGCCGACGCCTCTCTTATCGAGCGCGGATCGGTGAAAAGCGCACCCTCGTTCTCGACCACAAGCCGGGACCGCTGTTCGATCGGATCTCGAAGGCCCCCTCGGTGTTCAGCCCAGACAGCCGCCGCCTCGCCTACTCCGGGGTTCGTGACGGCACGCTCTTGATGGTAGTCGATGGGAAGGAGAGCCGTGGCTACGACGATATCGGCTTCCACGTCTTCAGCCCCGACAGCCAGCGCGTCGCCTACGGCGCCCAGCGCGACGGCAAGTGGTTCATAGTCATCGATGATCAGGAAGGCCCAGCCTACGACTATGCCGGTTTCCCTGTCTTCAGCCCGAACAGTAGGCGTGTTGCCTACACAGCCAAGCGCGGAGAACGGGTCTTCTTGGTAGTCGATGGCGAAGAGCAGGAAGCATTTGCTGATCTTATGGTAGGCACGCCGGTGTTCAGCCCCGATAGTCAGCGGATGGTGTATGCGGCCGAACGCAACAAGAAGTGGGTCATCGTCGAGAAGGATAACAAGAGTCGCGAGTGGGACCATGCGTCAGTGCCTGAGATCAGTCCCGACGGAGCCCGCCTCGCCTATGCCGCATCTAGCCGGGGCAAGTGGCGAATCGTGGTCGACGGCGCGGACGGCATACCGTACGCCGACCTCAAGCTCGGCCCAACACTGTTCGCGCCAGCCGGCCGGTACGTGGCATACGCCGCCAGCGATGATGCGGACTGGTTCGTCGTGGTAAACGAACAGCCGCGGAAGCGGTTCGCCGAAGTGTGGCCTCCGGTATTCGATGGATTGAACCGCATTCGCTACCTCGCCAAGACGCAGGGGGAAGGCATTCACGTCGTGGAAGAGGTTATCGACCAACTGCGGGAGCAACCGGCGTCTGGTCGATAATCTCGATCGTAAAAAGCGTATCGGCCCCGTGTCTCCGGTGCGAATACGCACGACCTGAGGCAGTTCGTAGACGAAAGATCTTTCCGTCGCCGATCTTCCCGGCGCTGAACGATGCGGAAATGGAATCGATACTCGAAGCGGCCGCGAACGCCGGTGCGCGCTATGCCGGCTACGTCTTATTGCGCTTGCCCCATGAGGTTAAGAGTT
>JBQTKC010000219.1:0-3321 GCA_052386575.1 Beijerinckiaceae bacterium | reverse complement strand
TGAGCCGTTTCCGGCGCTGTTCCGGCGTTTCGGTATTGACCCCCAGCTGGTGCTGCAATTCGGCGAGCCGGATTTCCTTCGTTGCTAGGTCGGTGGCAGTCGGAGCGGAGACGGCTTTCCACTCCTCGATCTCTTTCTCAATCCTCGCTTTGCACACGAAAGACTCCCATCCCAATCTTCTTTGCTCCTCGGTGGCCGGATCGTGCTGATAATCCCATTGTGCTGCTGCGCTACGCCGTCCGTGTGGGCCCAGCCTGTCCCAGGGCATCGGAAAGAGATCGCGCTCGACACGCTGGCGCAGCGCGTCGGGCAGTTCAGCCAGTGGGCTGTCGAACGATTCTCCAAGCGCGGCGCTTAGGCTCTCGAAACTCGGCGGGACCTTCGAGTGCTCGACCGGCTCGCCTATCGAATCCTTCACCGCGCGGATAAGGTTGTTGGGAAACGGAATTTTCGCCTGAGTCTGAGCCAGATACTGGGATAGCCAGCAAAGAAAATCATGGGCTTCGACGAAGGCGTCGTTGTCACGCTCCAAAACCTTAGGCCGGACAATTACGAGCCGATCGTCATGAAACGCACCAAACAATGTCCTAGCGTCCGCGCGGACTTGCTTTTTCCGGGCTCGAAGAACGGGGACTGGATTGCCGTCGTCATCGCGGACCGGACGGTAGCCCGCTCCAAGCTCAATGGCGTCCTTCAACCGCCACCAGATGCGACCATCTTTAGCGACATGCAGGAACGGGGCATAGTCAATATTCATCCAAGGAGTTTGTCAGTTCTTTTGGATTTTGCCTGCCATTACCGTACATTACCGCACAATTCAGCACAACCGCCGCATCGAGGGAACCCATGTTCACGGGCAAGACCACCACGTTGACTTTCGTATCGCACCGGGTGTCGACGAGCGCGAACATGGTGGACGTGATGATCGGGGACTACTGCGGGCGCCACAGCGTCACGATCCCCGAGCAAGGCGCGCTGTTCGGAGACGGTAGTTGAAAAGGCGATACTCGGCCACAGCGAACAGCCTCTGTAGCAAAGTAAACGGACGATCATATTTGACCTCCCGTCACGCCGCTTGTAAGGCCAACGGCGCAAGTGCCGCGCTGCCCTATGCAGTTTCATGCCTGCCAGACTGTCTCCTTGCACTCCGGCAGACTGGGCTCCGTGGCTCCATTCAATGACCCACCCTCTGTTACCGCCCGCACTCCGCAACCGGGCTGGGATCGGCTATCGCCCAACCCGCCGCGTCCACGCCGTACGCGACCAAGCTGTCGAAGACGGTCAAGCTGCCGCCTTGATAGGTCGAATCACCGCCAGCCTTTCGGGGTGCTGGTTCACCTTCCACAGATCCAAGGCTTCCTGCATTCGCAACCAGGATTCGGGCGTGGTATCAAGCAGCCGTCCGATCCGGGCCGCGATCTCGGGGCTCAAGCCGCGCTTCTCCAGCAGCAGCTCGGATACCGTGAGGCGCGATACCCCTAGCCGTCGAGCGAATTCGGTTTGTGTCATGCCGAGGGCGGGCAGCACGTCCTTCCTCAACACCGCGCCGGGGTGCGTGGGTGTGCGTTTCGGATCTCTCAAGCTTCGCATCAATGGTAATCCTCCAGGGCAACGTCAACAGCGTTCTCGCCCTGGAAACGGAAAGTCAGCCGCCAATTGCCAGCCACAGACACGGCATAAGCGCCCTTGCGTTCCCCCTTCAAGGGGTGGAAGCGATAAGCGGGCAGGTTCATATCTCCAGGGCGCAAAGCGCTATCCAGGCGGTCTAACATGCGCTCAATCCGGGCTGCGTGTTGGGCCGGTATCCCCCGATAGTCGGCCGCTTTGAAGAACCGCTCCAGGCCCTTGTGCCTGAAGCGAGAAATCATACCGGCTTGTAATCCATATCAATCCATTGTAATCCAGGGGATTCCAAAATCAAGCCAACTTGCCATGTAGCGGCACCACGTTTGCGCAGCCCTTCAGTCCATCCAGATAATCCGCCCATGCCTGCATCATCTGACGCCGCTCGGGCAGGTGCTCGGCATAGTTGTAAGCGGCCCGTACGCCGTCACGTTCCGCATGCGCCAATTGGCGCTCGATCGCATCCCGGTGCCACCCCTGTTCGTTTAATAGGGTGGATGCCAAGCTGCGAAAGCCGTGCCCGGTCATCTCGTCCTTGGCGTATCCCATGCGCCGCAGGGCTGCGTTGACCGCGTTCTCAGACATCGGTCTAGTATTCGTTCTCACGCTCGGGAATACGTAACGCCCTGTACTTGTTAATGGATGCAGCTCGCGCAGGATCGCCACCGCTTGCGTTGACAGCGGAACGATATGTTGCGATCTCATCTTCATGCGTTCGGCCGGTATGCGCCACTCGGCGGCCTCAAGATCAATCTCGGTCCATTCCGCCTTGCGTAGCTCGCCAGGACGCACGAAGACCAACGGCGCGATGCGTAAGGCACACTGCGTAATGAAGTTGCCCTGATATCCTTCAGTAGCGCGTAATAGCGCGCCGACTGCTTTAGGTTCTGTGATCGCGGCGTGGTGTTTGACTTTAAGCGGTTCCAGCGCACCCTGTAGATCCGCAACAGGGTTACGCTCGGCCCGTCCGGTGGCGATCGCATAATGAAACACACGTCCGCAATTCTGCTTGATACGGTGGGCGATCTCGTTTGCACCACGGCTTTCAATCCGGCGTAACATCAAGAGAATTTCGGCAGCGGCGATGACTTTGACAGAACGCTTACCGATCCACGGAAACACGTCTTGCTCGAAGAATCGGACCACCTTGGCTATATGATTCGGCGTCCATGTTTTGCGGTACTTCTCAACCCATTCACGCGTGATAACCTCGAAGCTGTTCGGATCGTCACCACGCTTTGCGGCTTTTGTTGCTTTACGGTTATCAGCGGGATCGATGCCGGCTGCGATCTGCTTTCGGGCATCATCGCGCGCGTCCCTTGCCGCTTTCAGTGACACGTCCGGGTACACACCCAACGCAAGTGTTTTTCGTTTGCCACCAAAACGATAATCAAAACGCCAGTACTTGCCCGCCAGCTTGACGAGTAAGTACAGCCCTTTCTCGCCAGCGAGCTTGTGAGGCGTACTCTTTGGCTTCGCGTTACGCGCGGCGGTATCTGATAAAGCCATCTGACGGTACCTCTCCTATTACGGTAACCAAGTACCGCTAAAAGTACCGACATATGCGACGGTATGTCAATAGATATCGCTGGACGACTTCGGACGGGCAGATTGCATTAAAGCAAGTAACGACACTGGTTTCGTGGACTTCGTTGGATGGTGTTGGATACGCTAGTGGTGCCGAGAGTGGGAATCGAA
>JBQTKC010000218.1:0-1967 GCA_052386575.1 Beijerinckiaceae bacterium | reverse complement strand
CTTTCGAGATCGGCTCCGATTGGCGCCACAAAGCCAAAAAACAATTCGGGGAATTTAATTCTGTCAATTGGAATAGACACAGATGCTCTCACATTTTAAACTCACGTTCCCGATCCAAAAATCAGGGAAGGGCGCGCAAGCTATGAAAATGAAACCAGCTCGGAAGACACCCCAACAAATTCGCGCCGCAACGGAAGAACTTGCTAAAAGGCATCAAGCGAATTTTCGCGGATGGCTTGACGCACGTAAGGCGGTCATCGATTCCCAAAAAGCTGAAGAGTTACGACATTGCTCAACTGCGCCAGACCGGGAAATAATTAGTTAGTCAGCCATTTACAAGTGTCGCGGCCTAGCGTGTCTCAAAGTGTCGGCGAAATTCCGGCTGCGGGTACAAAATTCAGGCAAAGCTCCGCGTGGCCTTCACCCAGTCCCTTGTGCGTTGCTTCGGGTCGGCGTTCCGCGAAATGTCGGTGACAACCGCCGCGCTGTCCGCTCCGGCTTCGAGGACTGCGGCGACGCGCGCGAGTGTGATCCCGCCGATCCCGACGAGCGGTTTCTGGCCGATTTTCTTCTTCCACTCAGCGATGCGCGCAAGACCCTGCGGCGGGAAAGCCATGGTTTTTAGGACCGTCGGAAAGACCGGCCCAAGCGCGATATAATGCGGGCTTACGTCGAGCGCGCGGGAAAGTTCGGCTTCGTCATGCGTGGAGACGCCGAATCTGACCCCCGCGCGGCGGATCGCGGACAAATCCGCCGTCTCGAGATCACCCTGGCCGAGATGGATGAAATCACAGCCCGCATTGATTGCTTGTTGCCAATAATCATTGACGACAAGTTTTGCGCCGTGGCGCTCACATAATGCCTTGGCCTCCTTGATCTCCGCGCAGATCGTCGCGTCCGGCTTGTCCTTGATGCGGAGTTGCACGAGCCGCACTCCGCAAGGCAAGAGCCGCGCGACCCACTCCGCGCTTTCGACGATCAAATAGAAACGATCAAGCACGCGCAAAATCGCTAAATGCGCGTCCGATCACCGGCGTTGAAGGCGCCGCCATGTCGCGCGCGTGCATCAAACCGGCGCGATAACCGATCCGCCCGGCCTCGACCGCGAGCGCGAACGCGCGCGCCATTCTTGCGGGATCGCCGGCCCTGGCGATCGCCGTGTTCGAGAGCACCGCGTCAAAACCCATTTCCATCGCCGCCGCCGCTTGCGAGGGGGCGCCAATCCCGGCATCGACGATGATAGGCACGTTCGGAAAATGCGCGCGCAGCGATCTTAGCGCATAGGGATTGTTGAGCCCGCGCCCGGAGCCGATAGGCGAGCCCCACGGCATTAAAACTTCGCAACCCGCGGCAAGAAGCCTTTCCGCCGCGACAAGATCCTCGGTGGTATAGGGAAAAACCTGAAACCCTTCGCGGGCGAGGATCGACGCCGCCTCGACCAGACCAAAGACATCGGGCTGCAAGCTGTCTTCCTCGCCGATCACCTCGAGCTTGATCCAAGAGGTGCCGAAAACCTCGCGCGCCATCTCCGCGGTGGTCACGGCTTCCTTCACGCTCCGGCACCCGGCGGTATTCGGCAAAACCCGGACGCCAAGCTCGCGGATCAGCGCCCAGAAATTTTTCCCCGCGCGGCCGCCCCCAGACTCGCGCCTGAGCGAGACCGTGGCAACCTCCACTTTCGCCGCCGCAATTGCGCCAGCGAGAATCGCGGGCGAGGGATATTGCGCGGTTCCGGCAAAAAGCCGCGAGGAGAGCGCGACGCCATAAATCGTCAGCCGGTCCTCCCCCATGTCCGCCTCCATCTCAGCCTCCCTGACGCGGCACCAGAATCTCGACCGCGTCGCCCTCTTTTAATGGCGTCTTGCCACGATCGGTCTTGCGGACGAAATTCTGATTGAGCGCGGTCGCGATGGCGCCGTCCTCGTAATCGAGCTCGCGCAACAGCGCACCGAGCGTCGCCGCCGCGA
>JBQTKC010000217.1:0-2912 GCA_052386575.1 Beijerinckiaceae bacterium | reverse complement strand
AGGTCATGACCGGCATCCCAATTCCCTGCCGGCAGAGCATCGGTACGGCGTGCGGCAGATCGGCCAGGTTCCAAGATAAAAAATCCGGCCGCGCGCGCGGAAAATCCGTCAAATCCGCGAAGCTTGCACGCAAATCTTGCGGCAGACCGGCCCATTCCTCGGAAGTGTCGTACCGCGCCACCGCGACAAGGCCCAGCGGGCACCGCGCGCCCGCGCCACGCAGATGGACGAGAACCGCCGGATCGAAGCTTTTTAGACAAACTGGCCCGGCGTAGGCGGCGACAGTGGCCATCGCCCGGTCGGCAAGGCGCACGTCGCCGTCGTAGCGGCTTTTGAGCTCGACGATGACCGGCGCGCGGCCGCCGATGCGAATGAGAAAATCCTGCAGCGAAACGATCCTTTGATCGCAGTCCTTATAGGACAGCTGGCCGAGATCGCGGGCGCGGAACGCATCGACGCGGCCTTCCGCACGCATCAAGCGTTCGAGGGTGAAATCATGGAACACCGCGGCGTCGCCATCTCTTGTGAGCTGAACATCGCACTCGATTGCATAGTTCTTGGCGATCGCGGCGGCGGCGGCGGCGGGCGTATTTTCGACCAATCCGGATTGTTTGGAATGAAGACCGCGGTGCGCGATCGGCCGCGCCGTCAGCCAGTCCGGCGCATTTAGCGCCCGCCCGTCAAGCGCCCGCGATCTCAAACAAGGCCTCGATCTCGACCGCGCTGTCGAGCGGCAATTCGGCGACGCCGACCGTCAGTCTTGCGTGGCGGCCCTTGTCCTCCAAGACCTCCACCATGAAATCCGAGGCGCCATTCATCACACCCGCCAAATTGGAAAAACCCGGCGCCGCATTGATGAAACCGCCGAGCCTCACGCAACGCGAAATCCTGTCGAGATCGCCCACGGCCGCCTTGGCTTGCGCGAGAATATTTATCGCGCACAAGCGCGCCGCTTCTTGTCCCGCTTTGCTTGAAACGTCCACCCCGAGCTTGCCTTTATGCGCGGGATCGAGCGTGCCGCTTGGACCGATAGGCAGCTGGCCGGAAACGGCGAGAAACGAGCCGGAAACGACAAAAGGAAGGTAATTGGCGATGGGCGCCGCCGGAGCCGGCAACGATATCCCCAACGCCGCCAATCTGGCTTCGGCCGTCATGGCCAAACTCTCCGCTTCTTTCGAGGGTACCCAAAAGCGCAAAACATGCCAAATGTAAAGCGTTTGCGACCGGCAAGGCCGCCTCCTTCATGCCCGCGACCGCGGCAAAGTCGAACAAGGCGCTCGCCGCGGCGCGAGTTATCCTATAAAATTGTTCGAGCAAAAGGGATCGCTCCGATTAGAAAAGTTGGAGCATGCCGGAATCGAAAGGCATCAAGTTCTCAGGAACCGCATTTGGGCCAATGAAATAATTCCGCGGCACGGCCGCTGCGATACCCTGCCGCAATGACTAAGAAAGACCGGCATCGCCGCCGTCCGCGCATCGCCTGAAAGGGCCGGCGCCAATTCGGCAATTACGAACTTTGCCACGCGCTTCTTGCCGCGATGATCCCGACGTATACGTGTCGAGTCTTGACAAGGGCGTGCCCTTGGAGCAAGTTTTGAACTGCTAATCGCAACGCGGGTTTTTCTTTCCGTCGCCCACTAGAGACGCATTTGGTGGCGCGCGGCGGAAGTGGAGTGAGGGTTTTGCGATGAGCAGGGGTTTCGCGGATTTGGCGGCCTCCTAACAGTTACAAGTTTACGCTTATAAGTTACGTTTCGTGCATTTGCATCAATATTAATTCGACAGGAGTTTTTGATGAAATTCAATTCGATCGCGGCGAGGACAACCGTAGCAGCGGCTTTTATTCTGGGCGCTTCGAGCGCCGCGCTCGCCCAGTCCGGGGCGGCGGTTTTGACGCACCATAACGATATTTGGCGAGCAGGTTGGAATCGCGCTGAGACAATCCTTTCTCCCGATTCTATTTCGTTGCCAAGCAACAATTTTGGCGTGATAGCCACAATCAATAACCTCGACGATACGGTCGAAGCGCAACCGCTCGTAGTTCCGAATCTGCAAGTTACCTGTCCGCCGGTTCAGACAACGGTTACGTGTCAAAGCGGTCTGTCTGGAAAGTATGACGTTGTATTTGTGGCGACGACAGCGAACACCATTTATGCGATCAATGCGGCTAATGGGGACATTCTCCTTCAAAGAAATTTTGGGATTCCTGCCGCTTGTGGTGGAATTAAGTCTACGCCTGTGATCGATCCGGCCAGCGGCAAACTGAATGTGATGACCCATACCGCTACAATAGAGAGTGGTGCGGGAAAAGCCCACTACACGCTTCACGCGCTTAACGCCGGGACTCTGACGGATATTCTCACGCCTTATGAGATTACAGCTTCTAATACATTTAGTACGTTAACAGACGGTACAATTTATGGAATCGATGTTAAATTATCATGCCAAAGATCGGCTTTGCTCTTGGTTGGGGGCACAATTTACGCGGGAGTCCGAGGTAATGAGTACTTGGCTGGATCACCCCCAAGGCCCGTAAGCGGGCCAACGCGAGGTTGGCTACTAAGGTGGACCGCGTCCACTCTTGCGCCGCTCCCTCCCCTGCTGACCAATGCGCGCGAGCAACTTCGAAAAACAATTCGTTCCTGACGTCAATCTGGATGTCAGGCGCCGGCGTCGCGTCCGATGGGTCAAACCTATACTTCACAACGGGAAACTCCGATTTTTCCGGCACCTCCTACGATCCTGTAAATAACATCGAGCAGAGTGTAGTTAAGGTCACTCCGAATCTAAGTGTCCGTCTCGAAAGTTGTTGAATCATATGAATCATTTGTGATTCAAGGGAGGCGGCCTGATTCGAGGAGGAGCCGCCGATGTGGACGAAAACCAACCGAGCACGATACGATCGTGATCAC
>JBQTKC010000216.1:0-2533 GCA_052386575.1 Beijerinckiaceae bacterium | reverse complement strand
CACAGATTCAACCATTACAGGCCACACGATTCGCTTGCCGGACAAACCCCGGCGGAGTATCTCCAAACCCTCGGCTTCGGCGGCCCAGCTCCGTCTCATATGTAGTGAGCCCGGACATGATCTTGCCAAGCGCTGCTCTCAGATTCAAGATTTCTCCTCAGTCGAGTTTCCGCTGCGGCATGGGGGGAGCGGGATAGCGCCCAAGTTTCACATTCCAGTAAGCCCATGATCGGGGATCAATGATTCCGGGCGGCGCATGGTCAAGGGCCTCGCGCAAGTCGTCGTCGTTCAGAAAAGAACGCAACAGCTTCATGTCCTCGTGCGTTGCCCGCGCCGCTGCGTAGGCGACAAACCGGATGGTGTCCGACAAGGCTTCTTCCGGTTGCTCGAACCACACAAGGCGGCGGGCAAGGGCTGCAGTGGCGGGCGTGAGGGGAATTGTCTTCATCGGGGCTGTCCTTGCTCATAACGGGCCGGGCGGTCCGGGACGCCGAACGCGGGCAGGCGGTCAAGATCGACCGCGCGCACGGCTTCCGCCAGACGGTCCTTGACGGGTCCGGGCAGACGGCGAAGGCTTTCATCCCCAAAGTATGAAATGGCTTTAAGCGCATTCTGCGGATTGAACTGCGTTCCATAGATCGCCAGGGCCGCCGCAAGCGCGGCCGTCAAGTCGATCCCGCCGCGCGTCAGCATGGCGTCGATGTCGATATAATCCTTTGCCTCGGCTCGCATCTGGACAACTGAAACTTTTGTCCCAGCAAGATCGAGAATGGAAGCGACTTGCAGGCCATTGCCGGACGCGGCGTGCGGCGGCAGAAGCCGCGTCATGCGCGGCACTCCGAAGAAGGAAAGCCTGATCGGGCCTCCACGGTCAACCGTGCAACTGAACGTGTTGGGGTCGCGCTGCGTTACAACCGCGCCGGCAAGAAAGGGAATGGATGGAACAAGTTGCGCCGGGTCAAGCGGGCTGCAGCCGAAAAAATCGAAATCGAGAGACTCGCGGTGGCCAAGATGCAGGGCAATCGCGGTTCCTCCGTAAAGGACGAATTCCGGCGGTACGCCGGCAAGTTCATCCCACAGGCGGCGTTGCGGCGGGGGCAGAATGTCGAGGCGCGGCGAAAAGGAGTCCCTCATTCAAATCCCTTGAATTTCAGGTCATTGTGCGGCTTTTAAAGGGTCAAAAACTAGCGAAAGCGCTGCGCTTCCCGCAGCAGCACTTTATCCCCAGAATTATTGCGTTCTGCCCCTGGCCGTGGCTGGCAATCGGCCCCTTCAACATATTTCCACAGCCGGTAGAAATGCTTTACCTTGCATCCGAAACCTTCGTTTTGGAGCCCCGCCATGCCGCATCCGCGCGTAAACGGCATTCCGCCCAAAAATTTGCCGCGAGCGGAACGCTACGAAGCTGGCCGGGAACTGCGCCAACGCGTGGCGCGCGAAACCCATGCCGAATGCTCGCCGGCATCCGGCCGCGACCCGGTCGCCATTCTCGCCGGAACCGGCGGCGCGCGGATTCCGGAATTGCCGCCGATTTTCCGGCGCGCTTTCGGCGCGTTCATGTTGATCCTCGCAACCGTGATCGCGATCGTCGTCCTCCCCGTGGGAGCAGGCGTTGCGATTGGCATCGTTCTTCGCTACTGCATGGCATATGGTCCATGACCCGCGCCCGTCTCATCACCTTCGGAAAGGTTCCGGGAACCTCCAATCGGTAACCGCTGGGCCGCGAACATAAGGGCGAGACGATCGAGGGCGTGCCGGCCGTCGCTTTCCAAGCGCCGCATTCCTTCCTCAACCCCCATGCATTCCAAGGCGATGCGCGGCGAGTCGTAAAGGAAAGCCGTACACCGCTCGATCTCATCGTTCTGGAGGCGAGCAGCAGTGTCGAAATCGATTTTACCGCCGTGCAAATTCTCATAGAATTCGTCGAATTTTGCGCGCGATCGGACGTCCGCTTCGCGGTTGCCTTCCTCAAACCGGTGCGCGCGGGGGAAGCTTTCGAGCGTTTGGGAATCACCGATGCGGTGCATCTTGACCATTTCCTTCACAGCGTGGATGAGGCAATTAGGGCGCTCGCAAAAAAGACGAATGAGTTTCCCGACGATAAGGAGTAGAAACCGGATTGGATGGAGAATCGCACGGGGCAGGTGGGAGGCTTGGCGCGGCGGCCGGCCGCACTCCGCGTCCTTTTGAAGGAGATTGTTTTCATGGGTTTATTCCCCCAATTTCGCGGCGTGGAACAGTTCGCGGCTGACGCGCGGCCGCGGCGGAGCCAACCCCGCGCGCCGTTAATGTTCGCGTGCGCGCTGATCTTGGCCGCCGCCGGAAGCCTCGGACCCATCCCCGCCCCGGCCTTCGCGAGGGGACCCGAGTCCCTCGCCGATCTCGCGGACGCGGTCAGCGATGCCGTCGTGAATATCTCGGCAACCCAGACCGTGGGCGACAAGCGCGCCGAGAATGCACCGCAAATGGAGCCTGGCACGCCATTCGATGATCTCTTCGAAGAGTTCTTCCGGCGCCATCATCAGGGCGGGGC